>NZ_JAAYFP010000135.1:0-17091 GCF_012728195.1 Candidatus Sordicultor fermentans | reverse complement strand
TTGGGGGATTGCTGCTTTTTTCTGTCGCTGCAATAATTCTCCTCATCCGTCACCCCGGCAATTTTTAAGCCGGGGTCCAGACTCCTTATGACCTCTTCTTTTTTTGTCATCGCGAGGGTCGCAAAAACAGACAGCCTATGGCGTAAGATTAAAAAGCACAATAGATGAAAAAGATTTGGAATAATTCCGTTCGAGAGAAAGAAAGTTACATGGGTTAAACATGGTTTTTATAGATAATGCCCTCGACAATGAATCAGCCCATCAAACAGATGAGCCCTTTATGAGCTAAAAGAAAAGAGGCGGAGATACTTTTCGTAGACGTCATCCCAGTAACCCTTATCACCTGGCTCATATTGCTCAATGGATGATGAGCGAAGCACAATCTCCCTGCCCTCTTCTAAGTTTCTGATCTCGCCATCGGCTTTTAGCTGCATTATCAAATTTCCCATTGATGTGGTTTCCGCCGGTCCGGCAACCACTGAAATTCCTGTGGCATCAGCAATCCACTGACAGAGAGTTTTATTCTGCGATCCTCCACCCACGATATGAAGCAACTCGAGGCTCTTATTGCTTATCTTCTCCAGTAACTCCAGGTTATAGCGAAATTTCAAAACCAGACTTTCATAAAAACATCGGGCAACTTCACCCATAGAGTTTGGGATTTCTTGTCCTTTTTGTTGACAGTATTCCTGAATAATCCCGGGCATATCCACCTGAGGTTGACCAAACAGGGGGTCATCCACATCAATGTAGGCTTTAGACGGTCCAGCATTTTCTGAAGCAGTGACGATTTCGTCCCAGCTTAAGTTCCTCTGGTATTCATTTCTCCACCGACTTCGACACTGCTGGATGATCCACAAAGCAGCAATATATTTTACCAACATATTCCTACCTTCCGGGATAGCGTTGTTTCCATAGCCCGATGCAAAAACTGCATCAGTTACAACAGGCTTGAGAGTTTCCAAACCCATAATAGCCCAGGTTCCCAAACTGATGAACGCCCAATGTTTTCGAGAATCAGTTACTGGAATACCAGCCACAGCTGAAGCAGTATCATGAGTTGCAGGAGCAACAACGGAAAGCGGGCCAACTCCAAATTGTTCCCTGATATCCTCCTGTATCACTCCAATCTTATCACCAGGCATAATCAGCTCATTGAGAATGGAGGGAGATATTCCCATACGTTCGAGAATTCTCCTCTCCCAGGTGCGGTTATATTGGTCACATAAAAGGGTCATGGTAGCATTGGTGTACTCGTTATAAATTCTCCCGGTTAAAAAATAATTTAAGAGATCAGGTATCATAAGCATTCTCCGACCACTTCTTATTTCCAGAGAGTTGTCATACTGGAAAGAAAAAAGCTGGAAAATTCCCATGATTTCGCTGGTTGCACCCGCTGATAATTCAAACAATTCTCGCTGAGGAATGACTTCGTATAATAGCGAGGACCGACTTATTCGGTTTTTATCTCGATAGGTCACCGGGTTAGCAACCAATTTCCCATTTTCATCAATAAAACCAAAATCGCAACCCCACGTATCAATGGCCAGAGATCGAATATCTGGATACTGTGACAGGGAAGCCTGAAGACCATTCATAAGCTCAGAAAACAGATAAAGAATATCCCAGTAAAGAGTCCCGGTAACATATACCGGGCCATGTTCAAACCGATGAACTACATCGGTGGTTGCTTTCTCCCCATCGAAGCTAGCAACAATTGCTCTTCCGTTACTGGCACCAAAATCAAACACCAGATAATTTTTTTCAGACATTTGCTCCTCCTCCAGCTCTATAGTTTTAACCCCCTCTTCCCATCTAAATCTTTCCCCCCCATCAAATACCAACAAAGACGATAAAAAAAATACTTAACTTCTTGAACTTACTATCATTTGCTTAACTATTATCATCTTTCATTATATTATAGCCTTCTGCATAAAATACATGGATTGTTTTTCTACAAAGAAATCGGGTAAAAAATTTAAAATGAGTGAAAATTGAATTCAATCTTCACTCTGGCAACTAATATGCAAGAATCGCATTTTCTGGAGGTTAAGTTCAGAAAATGGGCAAGAGCTGATCCTCATGATGAAAAGACTCTTTCGGCTCTAAGCGAGTTTTTGGAGGGGCACTTCATGATCACCCGTATTCATGAGCATATTCTAATCAGTCATCAAAAACTGAAATAGCGCTACTCCAGATTAGCATGGCGCTTCATCATCTCTCGATAAGCTTCTTCCCGCCGGGGGGAAACTAAACTTAAGACGATGCTATCAAAAAAGAGCATCAAAGAATGTTCAAACCGGGTCCCACCTCCATTAGAATAAAGCTGAACGCTATCTCCCGCTTTCTCCGGGTTAAACTCCACTACCTCATCAGCTTTTTCTTGAAGAGGAGAACCAGGGCTTCCCACTATAGCCACCACCTCTGCTCCATACTGGTGGGCTTTTTCTACCATGAGCAAAACCGATGATGTCCCACCAGAACCCGAAGCCACTATTAAAACATCTCCTTCTCCTATGGCCGGGCAATCCACTTCTCCTACAATGTGCACTTCATAGCCCATGTGCATGAGACGCATAGCAAAGCCCCGCAACACCAAAAAGCTTCTTCCTCGCGCCCAGAAAAAAAGCCTTTTCTCAGGCCAGTCCTTTTCCACATGAGCAATAAATTTTTTGACTTTATCGGCATCCAAAGTAGCAAGAAGAGCATGAGCCTCTTTAAGGACTACCTCCGTCGCCTGGTCAAAACTCAAATTCATCGATTATCCTCCTTATCTCTCGAGCTTCTTCTTCAGGATGCGGAGAATTAGTAATGGCTGAGCCTACCACTACCACAGCGGGAGAAACCTCTTTCATTATTTGCGGCAGAGAAACAGCGCTTATTCCTCCTGCTACCATGAAGGAGTAACCCCCTTCTCGAAGAAAAGGAGATTTTTCCATCACCTCTAACCAGCTTTCCCCTTTCTGAAAAGCATCAGAAGCAAGGTGGAGAGAAAGAAAATCGGGATTAACTTCCCTTATTTCTTTCATTTTTTCAGGACAGGGGAAGAAAAAATCAATGGTATCCACCACCAACTGCGCTCCTCTTTCCTGGCAAACTTCTTTTGCCTCCTGCAGAGTGAAAAAAGAAGCACCAGCCAGCACTGAAACCATATCTGCTCCACTTCTCAGAGATTCCTCTGTCTCCCAGCCTCCAGCATCTACAATTTTAGTATCAGCAAAAACTTTTTTCTCTCCCACTAAACTTTTTATTTCTGTAACTATAGAAAGCCCGTAACGAAGAATTAGAGGGGTTCCCACCTCTATGATGTCTACATAATCTAAAAGGGAAGAGACAAGCTGTTTAGCTTTTTCCCGGGTCACAATATCCAGAGCCAGTTGAAAGCGGGGTTTCATAGCTTACTCCTCCTCATCCAGCAAACGAAAAACCAGCCCGCTCCACACCTTGGGGTAAAAGTAGGTGGATTTCTGGGGCATTCGCTGGGCATAAGCAACCGCTTCTTCCACTCTCTCTAAGGGAGTGGAGCGCATAACAAAGACCAGCTGGTAGTGATTTTCCTCCCGAGCTAAAGCAAAAACATCTTTAGTCCCCCGGAGATAATCAACATATTCGCTCTCTCCTTTGCCTTCTTTGTTAATTCCTAAAATTTCTTTAAACACCACTTCATGTAAAATAGTCGTATCTAAATAGCGATTCACATTATCTTTTCCCAGCTTTTCGTCCATCACTTTTAAGTCCTTTAGAGTTATAGCTCCCCACTTATCTTCCACCTTATCATAAACCCCAATGGTGTGAGGAGGAGCAGTACGCAAAAACTCTTCCATTTCCCGCTCGTTAGAGAAATTATTAACTATAAAATGACTCTGGCACCGATCAAAAAACCCTCTCACTCTTTCCTCGGGTAAATCGTGCACTAATCGATGAGTGGGAAGGATTAAAAGTCCGGGGTTTTTCATGTTGACTAAAGTCATCATCACATAATCTTCTGGTATCTCTTCCCAGGGGTCTTGCAGCTCTTTCCTTCGCTCTTCTCGATACATAAGGCTGGTCTCATAGCGATGATGACCATCAGCAATGATAATGGTGCGAGGACTCAGTATTCTTTTTATTTTATCTATTACTTCTTTTTCCTTTATCCTCCACAATCGGTGCGTAACCCCCTGGTAATCAGTAAACTGAAACATAAAGTTTTCTTCTTTTTTATTTTCTTCTAAAAGTTCATCGATTCCTCCTGAAGAATCATTAAAAATCCCGAATATCTGCTCCAAATTGGCTCGAGTAGCTCGCAAAAGTTCTAATCGATCCATAGAATATTTAGGCATAGTCCGCTCGTGAGGCATGATTATCTTCTTTTCCCAGCTTTCTAAACGCACCAGAGCTACGAAACCCGTCCTTTTTTTTCGCCCCGAGGAATTGAGCTGAAATTCCTGTTCGTCTATATAGAAAGAGGGAGTCTCATCCTGTTCTATTACTCCTTCCCTTATCCAGGATTGAAGCAGCTCTTTTGCTTTTTGGTAGCCATTCTCTACCTTTCCCAGAGTGAGGTGGACAAAATTATAAGGCTCTTCAGCTAACCGGGCTTTTTCCTTCTCCGATATTACATCATAAGGAGGAGCTGCCAGACGATCAATGGGATGATTTTTAATAAATTCTGAAGAATAAAAATAACCTCGAAACGGTTTAACTACTGCCATCTTCCCTATCTCCTTTTCCAGTCTAATTAAAAATCAAAGATTGATAAAAATAATCAGAAAAATCACTTCTTGCTGAAAGTTCAATATAACGGGCTTTCTGGAATAGCACTTTAACCTTTCGGCGAAAATCCCGAGAGAGAAGAGCTTTTTTGGCTCCATAGAGAGAAGCATTGCCTACTGAAGTAGTCTTCGCTCCCTGAGGAATAAGACCAATTGTCTTAGCGCTTTCCGGGTTAATAAAGCTACCAAAAGCTCCCGCAAGTATTACTTCTTCTATCTCTTCCTCTTTTCTTCCTGCCTCTTTCAAGAGAATTTCCCTGCCGGCCTGAATGGCTGCTTTTGCCAGTTGTAGCTGAGAAATATCTTCCTGAGTAATAAAAATAGGGGGGTCATAGCTCAAAAGAAATGCCTGGCTACCTCCTTCTTTTATCAGTCGATTGCTCCATTTATCATTCTCTTTGAACCTTCCGGTAGGACTCAACAGCCCTTCCCTCAAGAAACAAGCTAAAGCATCGATCAGGCCAGTGCCGCATATTCCCCGAGGAGCTAAATCTCCAATGGTGTAAATCTTTATATCTCCATCTTTTATCTCTACCGCCGATATTGCTCCCAGGGTAGCTCGAGTCCCGTGTTTGATCTGTGCTCCTTCAAAAGCAGGACCGGCTGCCGTTCCACAACAAAAAATATTTTCTCCATCTATCAAAACAATTTCTCCATTAGTCCCTATATCTACATAAAGAGTTAAACCTTTTCTTTCTATCAAATCAAAGGCTACTACCCCGGATAGAATATCCCCTCCCACATAACCAGCCAGAGAGGGGAATAAATAAACCTGAGCTTCCGGATTGGCCACTATTTTAAGTTCCCGGGCGTCAAGCACCTGTTCTTCTCGAAAAACTGGAGTGTAAGGAGCTACTCCAATAGAAAGAGGAGAAACCCCCAGAAAGAGGTGCTCCATTATGGTATTTCCGGCTACAGTAACAGCAAAAACCCTTTCCGGGTTCTTGTTCACTTTTTCGCAGGCTTCCTGGATTAAATCGTTCATGGTTTGGGCTAACACCTCTTGTAAACGATAAAGGTTATGATAGTCATCTTGGATAGCCCGGAGGCGGGATATGACATCTGCTCCAAATTGAGTCTGTCTATTTAAAGCTCCCAGACGATGAAGAGAAGTGCCAGTGGTGAGGTCTACCAGCTCTCCCCCCACAGTAGTGGTACCCAGGTCAAAAGCCATCCCTAAAAAAGATTTATCAGAAGAAAGTTTATTAACATACCGGATTTTTTCTTCATCAGTTATTACTTCAAATTCTGTCTCTCTTTCTTCCCCGAGGTGAGAAAGATGATAAAGAGAGGCTAAAGACCATTTCTTACCCTTTCCTTGCAGCTGAGAAGACAGGATTTCTTGAAGAGAAGACACTCCATCTATGGGAGGTTTTGTCACATTTACCTCTGCCTGGCAGACAGGAAGTTCTTCCCGCCGGGCTTCCTGAGTTTTTACCATCACTTCTCCATAAGAGGTAAGAGAAGGAGAAACATCTACCTCTACTTCCCCATATACTTCCACCTGACAGGCCAGACGAAATCCCTCTTTGATTTTTTCTTTGAGATGTTTTTCCTCTAAGGAATTAGGAGAAGATACCTCCTCTCCTTTAACTTTTACCACACATTTTCCGCAAGACCCCATGCCTCCACAGTAGGAATCTACCTCTATTCCTTCCCGCCGCAGGGCTTCCAACAGATTCTCTCCTCTTTTTACTTCCCAAACTCGATTCAGAAGGGGAACTTTTATGAATGGCATTTTAGTATTTATCTATCCTCTTCTCTCTTAACTCATCAAGAATACCTTTTCCTTTACATCAAGTTAGTTTACCATTTTTGTCAAGAACAACCTACGGCAAAGCGTAGCAGCTTGCAACACTCTGCCTCTTTTTATCATAGTAAGGGTCGCATTTACGTTTCCGTGATGATCTTACTTTGAATTGCGTATACACAGCCATCACAACAATTAGGTAGAAAAAGAAGAGAGAATGAGCATATTGTTTTAAAATTTTCCAAAATTTTTTTAACTACCTATTGACAAATTCAAAAAGAGATGATATATTATGTTTGCCATCGGTTCTGAGGAGTTAAGCCGGAGGATGGAAAAAAGAGCTTCTGTTTGAAAGATAAGAAGCTCAAAGCTTTTGAGTGGAAGTCCATCCTGAAGTTTCTCACCCCAAAAAGGTGAGAAAGAAAAGGCTAAGGTTTGTTAGAACCGATGGCTTTTTTATTCGGCCTTATAACCACAGAACCACAGTAAGACGCTTCCCCTATAACCTGACGCCCTTTCCCCCTCTCTACAAAGAGCAAGGCCGTCTTTTTTTTAGAGACAGAGCCACCACACAGGTGAAAAAGCGAGGTTAATTATGGCAACCCAACGGCGCAAGGTTATGGAGAGAAAGACTTCTCCACAGCTCTCCTTAAGCAATCTTTTATTACTGGCTTCCCCTCTCTTTAATCCTTCTCATTGTTTTTATACCTCATCAAGGTTAAAATAGACGCAGCAACCTTGAATACCTGAGAGTAGGAGGGAGAAAAAATGGATATCACTCCTGAAGTTCATGCTCAGTTATTAGAACACCAGAAGAATGAAATTACCGAATATCACATCTATCTAAACCTGTCTAAAAACCCCAAATCCTCGAAAAACCAGGAGATTCTGGAGAAAATTGCCCATGAAGAGCTCCGTCACTACCATGTTTTTAAAAAGTATACCCGGAAAGATGTAGAGCCAGACCGATTCAAAATCTGGAAATATTACTGGATAAGTCGTATTTTTGGGCTCACTTTCGGGTTGAAGCTAATGGAAAATGGGGAAGAAAGAGCACAAAAAAACTATGAACATCTACTGGAAACCATTCCCGAAATAAGCACTATCATCGAGGAAGAAAATAAGCACGAAAATGCCTTGTTAGGGCTCATAGATGAGGAATGGCTTAACTATATCGGTTCGGTAGTGTTGGGGCTCAACGATGCTTTAGTGGAGCTCACTGGTGCTCTGGCTGGTTTTACTCTGGCTCTCCAGGATACCAAATTAATCGCCCTGACTGGTTCGGTTACCGGTATTGCAGCAGCTCTATCTATGGGAGCTTCTGAATATTTATCCACAAAAGCAGAAGGGACGGATAAAAACCCCCTCCAGGCTTCTCTTTATACTGGGGTTGCTTATATTTTGACCGTTATTCTACTTATTCTACCCTATCTTCTGCTAAGCAATTACTATCTTTGCCTGGGTTGCACTTTAGCTATCGCTGTCGCCATCATCGCTCTCTTCAATTACTATATTTCAGTGGCTAAAGGAACTCCTTTTGGGAGGCGTTTCTGGGAAATGATAGGAGTAAGCTTTGGGGTAGCTGGCTTTAGTTTTTTCATTGGTTATCTGATGCGCTCTGTTTTTGGTATAGAAGTTTGAATGACTATAATTTTAGTTGATGAAAAATGTCCAGCTGGGGAGCCAGCGCAAGTAAGTAGCTACATAATTTTTGCTCACTATTTCTCCAGAGAGCACAGGATAAAAAAGGAAGAATAAAAAGGCAGCAAGGACGAGATACCCAAAAAGAAAAGATTTATAGCGGGGATAATTTTTCCGGATTTTCCGATAAAAAAGAACGATCAAAAGAATATAAAAAGGTACACTGTTATAAAAATGATAAATAAAAGTCAATCGAGGGACCAAAACCCAGGGAAGATATTGAGCAAGAAATCCGATTAAAATGAAAGGAAGAGCTTTTTCTTTTAGAAAGAGGGGAAGGATGAGAGAAAAGAGAAGAACAAGAGTACCTCCCCACCAGATAGCCGGGTTACCCAGAGAAACGATGCTCGAGATTTGTCCAGGGGGCAAACCCTTCCCCTGGTAAAGCCAGATAGGTCGAATCATAAGAGGCCACTGCCACCAGGGAGAAGAAAAGGGATGAGTGGCTTCAAGTTTACTGTGATAGTTGAACATCTGGAGCTGATGCCTCCAGATATCTCTTATCCCCGTAGGTCCGGGTAAAAAGAATACGTAAAATAAACAATAGACAAAAAGAGGAACGATGATAAAAAATAAAACACACCAGGGAAACATTTTTTTACAAAAAGTAGCAAAGCTCGAAGGATTTTCTTTTCTCTTTTTTACCAGATCGAGAAAAAAGAGCACCGCCAGCCCTCCCCCGGCATAGATACCCGTCCATTTTACTGACGCTCCTAACCCGAAGGAAAGACCAGAGAGAAAAAGAGGTAACAAAAATCTTCTGGTTTCCGAAGGAGAGTAAGGAATGGAGAGATAGACAAGCATAAAATAGTACATAAGGATGATAAAAAATACCACATAGGTGTCTATAGTAGCTATACGAGCCTGGACAAAATGCATAAACTCAAAAGTCATAAGAAAAGCAGCCACCAACCCATATTCGCTTTCACCAAATAACTTTTTTCCCAAAAAGTACATCAAAGGAATAATCAAAGCTCCAAACACCACTCCCATAAACCTCCACCCGAAGGGGTTCATACCAAAAATAGTTATCCCCAAAGAGATTAACATCTTGCCCAGGGGAGGATGAGTCCACTCATAAGGTTCTACCTGATGGAGGTATTCATAAGCAGTACGGGCAAAGTAAATCTCATCAAAGTAAGTGCTATTTAGATAAGAGGATTGGTAAGGAACGGTATCTTGCTCATCAAAAGCTTCAGGAAAACCCTGGGGAAGTAGGTATCCCTGGTGTAGAGGTAAAATAGCATTTACAGGAAGCAGGGTCTGTTTTTCTCCCCAAAAACCAATTTCGTTGAGCATCCCTCCACTTTTTTGAGCTATAATTCTAATATATCTTCCTCGCAAGTCAACGTCCGCTTCTTTCCACTCAAAAACGTTCTGGGGCTTAAGAAGAGGTCCTTCTTGCCAGGTTTCGGCATCAGCGGAATATTCAAGCCGATATTCTCCCTCCCCGATAAGCCCCCCGAAAAACGATATACGCTTGATAGTTTCTTCCTTTCCTAAATCGAGACAGGCTCCCTCTCCCGGAGAAGAAGGTTGCCAATAGGTTTGAGGAGCTTTAAGAGAACCTAAATGATAAAAAGAGACGATAAGATAGAAGGTAACCAATAACAAAACGATAGTTTTATCTCTTTTTTCTTTTCTTTCAGCTGGTTTTTCTATCCAATCCACGAAAAATCCTTTCATTTCTGGCATATTTTTACTCCTTAAGAATTATATAACATTCCGTCTGTTTGCAATGCTAAGAATTACCTTATTTAAAAACCAAAGTGGGGAGAATCATCCCCATAAACTGCTGAAAGTACTGAGTGTAGTGGCAAAATAGCATATTCTAATTTAAAGAATATAGATTTGACGCGGGTTTCAACTAAATGAAGTGTCAAAGTCAGAGGTTATAAGAGTGGGTCCTTTTATACCGAAGAGACGTTTTCCTCTCCAGCGGTGTTCGCTTTTTTCAGGGATTATATAAGGGGCTCTCCTTCCTATAGTCCCTTCTCGTTATTCCCGAAATCTTTAGACGGGAATCCACTGAGGAACGCTTTTCCCCTCAGTAGTTTTATCTTTTTATTCAAGTTTTTAGTTTTAGTCTTTTATTTTAGTCTCTCGGGGATTATAAAGGGCGACCCTCATAGTCATTGCCATGACTGATTTTATGGGATACTATAATAGCGAATTATAGTTAGAGACAATAAGAAAACCAATGGAAAGGAACAAAAATTGATAAAGGTGGAAAGAAAATGAAAAGAGTCGCAATAATCGTTGTGTTGCTGGTAGCGGCAATTTTAGCTGGTTACACAGAGGAGGTTTCAGGAAAGCAATCACCAGAGGAATTAAAATACGACCTTGATTTTCTCATCCAGACACTGGAAGATGTCCACCCCGATTTATACAGATACACTCCTCAAGAGGAAATTTATAAGATGAAGCAAGATATCGAGGAAGACTTGAGTGAACCACTGACCAGGCTTGAATTTTACAGAAAGGTTGCACCGCTGGTAACCAGAATTGGAGATGGTCATACCTACATTACCTATCCGGTTGAGGAATTGAATGAATATATAAATGGAGGGGGACGCCTTTTCCCGCTTGATGTCAGAATCATTGGCGAAAGACTATTCGTCGTAGTTGACTATACCGGAGAGATTCCACCAGGTGCAGAAATACTCAAAATTAATGGATTCTCAATTTCACAGCTCATTGAGGAACTCACTAAATACGTGAGCGGAGAGAAATTATCGTACCGGATAGAATCGGTTAACACAAACTTTCGGGCCCTGTTATGGTTTGCATATAGTTGGGAAGAGTTTAACATAACGTATTTATCTCCCTCTGGCAAAGCTCTCCAGAAACCTATAAAAGGGATGACCTGGAACGAGCTCACCAGAAAAGCTCAGGAGCTTCAAAAAGAATTTGCTAAAGAAGAAAAAGAGGAAGACAGTAAAAAAATTCAATATCCCTATTACAGTTATGCTTCAATGCCTGAGTTAAAAACAGGAGTAATTGATTTTAGAGCCTTTCAAGATCCGGAAAAGTTTAATTTATTCTTAGAAGAAACATTCAGAAAAATAAAGGAGGAAGAAATTGAGCACCTTATTATAGATATTCGCAACAACAGTGGAGGAAACTCTACTCTGGGTGATGCTCTCCTCGATTACCTGACAGATAAACCCTGGAGGCAATTTTCAAAAATTGAACTTAAAGTAAGTAAGCAAATAAAGGAATATTACAAAGACCCCCTTCCAGCATTAAAAAAGATTTATCCAGAATCCTATGAATCGATGTATCAAGCATCCCGGGAATGGTATCAATCAGTGTATCAGGAAATTTCTTCCCTGCCTGAAGGCGAAGTATTTTCTTCTTCTCCAGAGCTCATAGAACCCTCTGAAAATCCCCTTCGATTTCATGGCAAGCTATATGTATTAATAGGCTCCCACACCTTTTCCAGTGCCGTCAATTTTGCAGCCACAGTTAAAGACTACGGCATCGGCACACTTATTGGAGAAGAAACAGGAGGGCTGCCTACTCATTTTGGCGATATTTATCCCTTCTGGCTACCCAATACCGACCTTCCAGCAGGGGTTTCACACAAGAAGTTCTACAGACCCAGTGGAATAGATGACGGAAGAGGAGTTTTACCAGATATCGAAGTTACCACCACCCTTGAGGATGTTTTAGAAGGCAAAGACCCAGTGATGGAGCATATTCTGGAGGTTATAAAGACTATTGAGCTTGTGCCCTGATTTTTATCCTGCAGAACCTGCTATAATTATTCTCTTTTCCCGACGTCTCCGTGAGACATTATTTTCGTATTCCGTGGCGGTTTCTATTTTTTGATCCCTTACGGAGTAGAAAAAACGAGACTGCCACGACGCTGAAACACCTTTTCCCGGTATAATTATTTTCTCGTTTATTTGCTTTTAAAGCTCACACTGTAAGTGTCTCGCTCGCAAAGATACCCGAGAAAATTTCCATAGAATTATAAATGAGGGGAATATTCTCCCTACAACCTCTCCTTTTTTTGTCTTTACGAAGAGGAAATTATGAGGCAACCTCGCTTTTTTCTAATTAAAAAACCTTAAAAGAGCAAGAACCACTGGGGGAAAAGCATTCCTCTTGATGCTAGAATGCCCGGAGAAATTGCACAATACGGCAGAAAAGAGAAACAGAGCGTGAAGTAAGGAAACACCGCCATGAATTTTGCAGTTGACTACAAAGTGAGCTGAAGATGAAATGATTCACAAAAAAACACTGGCGCGCCTGGAGGGATTCGAACCCCCAACCTACAGATCCGTAGTCTGTTGCTCTATCCAGTTGAGCCACAGGCGCACCTTACCTCACCATAATTATATTTCTATTCAGCTATAAAATCAACTGTCTCTCTACTTCTCCACCCGGTAAGAACGACTGATTATTATAATCGCTCCTGCTACTAAAGGCAAGAAAGCCACAGCGTAAAGGTAAGCTCCATTTTCCTTTTTCAAGAAACGAATAGTCCGCTCGCTTTTAGGGATATGCTCTCCAGTTTCTCTGGAGATGGTAGATATCTGATAATCAGCCCCAACAAGGTCTTCCCCCAGAGTTACTTTATAGCTTTCAAAAGTGGGTTGATAACCACTCATTTTCAGTTCTTCATCATAGGGGATTATTTCATACCCCAGCTCTGGTCCGGGAACCTGCTTCACAAAATAAGGAGCTTTATCTACTGTTTGCAAGATCTCTTCTCCTCTTCCCAGAAGAACTTGAGCATCGTCTACCGGGTCAACATGCACCCATTTCCACTTTTCCAGCCGACCAATATTTTGAGGGTCTTTAAGCTTATTATAATACAGCTCATTGTATTCTTCCTGATAAAAGGGATTGAAGTAGAGTTCGTTTTTACCTACAGCATGGATAATCCAGGAAGGGTCGTCACAGTTTTCTCTCTTGGTCCAGCGGTTTCCCGGGATTATTTCATATCCCACTCCCTCTCGCCGGCGAGCAGTAAAGACTACTAAATTCTTCTCACTTCCTTCAAAAATAGTTCCATCTTCCATCCTTACCCTGATTTCATAGTTACCCACAGGAAGGTTAAGGATAAAACCCTCTGCTGGCTCAGTAACATAGAATTTTACGAACTCAGGAGGCTCTGGTTGCTGGGGAATAGAAATATCAAGAGGTCCGGTCTCACCAGCTTCCCGTCGGCGGCGCACTTCTTCAAAGAAATTATTCAGCTGTTGCTGATAATAATTCATAGCCTGATAATACTCTTGAAGTTTTTTGTTGAATTCATCTACTGCCGCCTTATATTCGTCGTAATACTCTTGAGCATCTTCGCCCAGATAAATCGTGGCTTTTTCTGACCAATACCCTTCGGGGTAATAGAGAACATACTTCTGCTTCTCCAGAGTGTTTATCAATTTTCCACCCTGCCAGATTTCCAATTTCCCCGGGACTTCTTCATTTAAGGTGCTGAACCCGGCCATATACCGGCGAGTTATAGGCCAGTAGTAAACAATGGTTTTCCGGGGGTTCACCACACTATTAAAATTGGCAATAAAGTACAAAGTTTCCTCGCTCTGAGGACAGAAGCTTTTACTGAAGCCAGAGCCATCAAAAGAAGTCAAAGAATAAACCAGTTGTTCCCGAAAAAGGGGCGCCTGAGCCCAGGAAATGCCTCCTCCCAGAACTAAAATACCCGCTAAAACAAAGAAAGCTATCTTTTTATTCATCAGGCTTTAACCCCCCTTCGATTCATAGTAAATATAGAAAGAGCCATAAAAATGAGGGAATAAATCAGACAATAGACTATGTTAGCCAAATACAATGACCAGCTCTCTAAAACCACGGCATCCAGTCCCCGACTTAAGAAAGCAAAAGGTGATATCCAGTTTATGCCCTGAAAAATATAAGAGAGAGTCTGGCGGAGATAGAGAAGGGGGAGAGATATGGTTGCCTCTTCTCCCAGGCCTAAAAGAGCGCCATAGGCAAATTGAACAGCCAAAAAAGCTCCCAGAATAGCTAAAAGAGTGACCACTGAGCTGCGAATCCGACCGGTTAAAGAAGAGATGAAAAGCCCGAAGCTCACCACACAAGATATGATAAAAACCCCCATAAACAGAGCTTTAATCAAACCTGTGGTGAACCCCAAATTGGTAAGACAGCTCACTAAATAAAAGTAAACAGCAGTGAAGCCTAAAGCTATGATTCCTAAAAGTAAATCCTTGAAATATTTACTCCAGAGAAAGTTTCCCGCTGTCACCGGTCCATAGAAAAGGACTTCTAAAGTCCCTTGCTCCCTTTCTCGAGAGATGGAAATAGCCGATACTATCACCAAATAGATGGAGATAATAATTAAGGTGATATAAAGAGGCTGATGCAGGGGATAAGCCGAAACTAAAATATCCTCTTCCCGGATACCATCTATAAAGTTTTTTAAAATAAAAGAAGAAACCAGGAAAGAGGCAAAAATGGCTGCATAATATCCCCAGCTATACAAGGTATAGAGAAAATCTCTTTTAAAAAGAGTTCTGGTTACTTTTTTTGCCATTCTCATTCCTCCTTTTTGGGTGACTGAAACTCTACGTCTTCAATAACATCTTCAAAATCTCCTTGAGGGGTGCGGAGCACCAGTTCCATGATGCCGTATTTTTCTTCTTCAGGATCAATCTGAATTTTGTCCCAGGTAATAAGTCCTTTATTGCGAGAAAGATAAGCATTGGGATCCCAGAAAAGTTCAATTGGTCCTTCAAAAATCAACCTTCCCCGGCTGTAGTTATCCTCATCTTCTCCCTCTCTAACGTAGAGTTTGCCCTCCAGCTGAAGTGGCAGAGCAGGAAAGTCTGATATTCCCACCCCTTTAGAATCTTTAAAGCGGATTTCAATTTGAATGCCTCTGTCCACGGGGTCGGCAAAACATATGATGCCAGCTAAATCAGGGATTTCTTTTCCCTTCATGGTGAAGTCAAAAACATTAACTCCTCTTTTTATCTCTAACTCTTCAGAAAAAGGATAGTAGTAGGGAGCTTCAGCGCGGAGAGTATGCTTTCCAGGGGGAAGATGGGTAAACTGATAATCTTTGCTCTGAAATAAAATATCAGAACGCCCATCAATGGTGAGATGTAGTCTTCTAACCACGTCATGCGAATAGTGGTCAGTTACTTTGCCTTGCAGAACCCCATAATTCAGCCGGATGGTAAAATAGGAAACCACAAATAAAACCACAACAACTCCTACAATAGCCAGAAAAATAGAGAGACCAACTTTTTTCTTCATGCCGCTTCCTCCCCTCGGGCCAGTAGAGAAATATTTTGCTGAGTAATGGTGATAAAGGCTTCTTCCAGACTCATTTCTTTAGCTTTCATAGAAAGAGGAAGATATCCATTTTGGTAAAGAAATTGAGACAATTCCGGACGATAGTCCCGGTCAGTTTTTAAACTCACTTCCAATTTGTGGCCTTCTACGCTAAATCCTTTCAAAAAGTCCAGCTTTTCTAAAGAGGAAGCAATGCTTTCCGCCTCTTTATCTAACTCTATCTCCATCTCTACACTGTCGGTCAATCTTCGGCGAATATTATCCATGGTATCCTCAGCCAAAAGTTTTCCTTTATTGATAATAGCTACTTTTTTGCATAACCTTTCTACTTCAGAAAGAAGGTGAGAAGAAATAAAAACCGTTTTCCCCCGGTGGTTTTCCTCTTCAATTAAGTCCCGAATCTGCTTGATGCTGCTGGGGTCTAAGTTAGCTACTGGCTCATCCAGAATGAGGAGTTCTGGGTCATGCAAAAGAGCACGGGCAAAGGCTAACTTTTGTTGCATCCCTTTGGAAAAAGCTCCTATTTTTTTGTTCTGGTCGTTAATCAATCCTAAAGCTTCCAACAGCTCTTCAATTCTTCTGGAAGCCTTAGGCACCTGGTAGAGTTCTCCAAAAAAGAGAAGATATTCTCGAGCAGTCATTTCTTTATAAAAATACAAACTCTCAGACACCACTCCAATTCTTTCTTTCACCTCCACTTTACCAGGATTGAATTCTTCTCCTAAGAGGAAAATTTTACCGCTGGTAGGAGGCATCAACCCTAAAATCATATTGATAGTGGTGGTCTTCCCTGCTCCGTTGGGGCCTAAAAAACCACATATATCTCCTTTATCTACCTGGAGATTTAAGTTATCGACAGCCTTAAAGCCATCAAATTCCTTGGTTAAGTTTACAGTTTGGATCATGAAATTTCCCTGCCTCCTCTTTTTTTTAAGCTACTTTATTTTAACAGAAAGAAAAAGCAAAACCACTTTTTTTTAGCTTCTCATTCTATAAGCGTATCTCAAGAGAAGAGCGATAGTTCCTTAAAAATTTCTCTTTAATACATGGCAATATCTTTTTTTCGCGCTCCACTCATCTTCCCTACCGGGGAATTATTGGGGGCAATTTCACCCGGCATGTCTTTGCCAGAGTCACTTTCTCGCCACCCCATGAGAAATCATTAATAATAGATTTCTGATAGACCTGTTCAGGAGTGACGAGCAAGGTGCTTTCCCTCCGGGTTATTTTTCATCTTTTTCATTTGTCTTTTTGTGTTTTCCGGGGTTTATAGGGCGGCGGCGCGATTCACCACCCTAACCCTCTCCCCGGAAGCTCTTTAAACCGTCATCGCGAGCACGGCGTATCTTGCCGTGCGTGGCGATCCCGAGTTTTCAACCCCATGTAATTTGCTTTATAAAATGGCAAAAACCACCCTCGCCCTACCCTCTCACTCCGAGGGCTGGTCTTTTCGTCATACCTGAAATTTAGCGAGGCATCCACACCATCTGTCATTCCTGAAATCTTTTGTCAGGCATCCACGTTTTTGCTTCTTCTTTTCGTTTTTAAAGCCGTGGACCCCTGATAGAAGCATTCAGGGGTGACAACTTTCTTTTC
>NZ_JAAYFP010000134.1:0-1922 GCF_012728195.1 Candidatus Sordicultor fermentans | reverse complement strand
GAGTTTTTTACTCTATCTAAGTTGCTTTTTAGTTTTTTCCGGGGGTTATGAGGGGGCGGCGCCCCCTTTATATAGTCATGTTTTTGCAGGATATTATACCTTCGATAAAGGAGGATACTATGAAAAAAGTAATACTTGATTGTGACCCGGGGCATGATGATGCAATTGCCATCATGCTTGCCTGTGCTTCCTCAGAGCTCGAGATTTTAGGAATTACCACTGTAGCCGGTAACCAAACCGGGGAGAAAACCTTCACCAATGCCCTGAAAATTTTGACTTTGATTGGGGAGGACCTCCCCGTAGCCAGGGGATTTGATAAACCGCTGTTTCAGGAGCTTGTAACTGCCCCGGAAATCCACGGCGAGACAGGCCTCGATGGCGCCGACTTCCCGGCACCGTCAGTGAAACCCTGCGAAGCCCACGCGGTTAATTTCATCGTAGAGACACTCCTCAGCGCTGATGATCCGGTGTATCTGGTTCCCACCGGACCGCTGACCAATATTGCTGGCGCGCTTCTCCTCGCACCCGGGGTCAAGGAAAAGATAAAAAGGATCGTGCTTATGGGAGGTGGAGTGTTAGAATCTAACAAGACCCCGGCTGCTGAGTTTAACATCTACGTTGACCCTGAGGCAGCAAAAATCGTGTTTGAATCAGGCATACCAATAACCATGGTAGGATTGGATGCTACAAACAAAGCTTTGTTTTCTTTAGAAGACATAGAAGCTCTTTCCCGGCTGAGTGGAAAAGTCTCCACGGTTGCTGCCCGGCTGTTAACTTTTTATGCTGAGCAACTGGAAAAGTTCTCTGGTGTTAGAGGTGCTTATCTCCATGACCCACTCACTGTAGCTGCGGTGATTGACCCGGCTGTTCTGGATACCAGATTTCTGCACGTGGACATCGAGACTAAAGGGGAATTCACAAGAGGCGCCACTGTTGTTGACCTCTATGGTGTCACCGGCAAAAAACCCAATGCTGAGGTGTCCTTTGGGCTTGACCTCTCTAAATTCAAAGGGCTTGTTTTCGATGCGATAAAAAGATTAGATGAGCGGTGGGCGTAATCGGGGGTAGAGCTGTTTCTCGAAAATATAGAGAGTTGCAGCGCCTCATTCTTGAAGTTGGTAATGTTGTTTTTCAAATGCTCGAGGAATTTACAGGTCGGATAACTTGAGAGCCTGGCGATAATCATCTCCTGCCTCATAAAGAGCAAGCTCAAAAAGTATCTACCTTAGCTGAAAGCTCCTGCCCGGGATTTCGCTTCTAAGGAAACGCATCATCTCCATTTCTCGCACTATCGGGACTTTCGCCATTGCATCACTTTCTTCTTCAGTAACTCATACCACCGGGGGGAATTTTATATTTTAACCTTTTAAATTCCTATAAACTCGCTTTCTTCTAGCTGGGTTTCTCCAGAAGCTTCCAGATATGCCTCTATAGCTCTCCATGAGTTCGTCCAGAGTCTTTCCTTGAGTGACACCCCGGAAGCTCCAGCACGGAGGATATAAGCCAATCATCTTCATCTTTTTCTGTCACCACCGTGAACTCTCTCATAAGAGAGCCTCCCTTTCTTGGTGATACATTGTACAGGTTTCTTCAGGCTCATTCTTTCTTTTAATTTATCACTATTGCAATCATCCACATGAAAGGTTATAACACAACCACAACAGGACATCACCCCTTTTTCAATTCTGCGCCGCAGATTGCCTGTGGCAATCTCGCTTTATATTCCCCCGGGGAAGTTCTCCTTCTTTTCCTTCTCCCTCTCTGCAGGAGGAAGTTTCCTCCTCTCATCATTTCCGAAATTTAGGCGGGAATCCACCTCCGCCGTCATGCCTGAAATCTTTTATCAGGCATCCACATCATTCGTCATGCCTGAAATTTTTAATCAGGCATCCATGTTTTCAAATACTATGGACCCCTGATAG
>NZ_JAAYFP010000004.1:0-2047 GCF_012728195.1 Candidatus Sordicultor fermentans | reverse complement strand
TCCTCTGGATTTTGAGCTTTGGTCATTAGTTTTAACCTCCCTTTTCTTATGATAACCAAACTATAGAGGTGAAAAGGCATAATGAAAACGCCCGAACGGGTGGTAAAGCCAATTTCCACTGTTGACGGCCGCTCTGACCAGAGAAACCAGATGAGGAATAAAACCAGGGGAGGCTAAACCTAATTTCACTTGCTGCTGCCAGACTCCTAAAAGATGACTTTTCACTCTTCTGTACCAGGAGCAGATTTTCTGTCTGGTTCTCTCCTCATAGGGAGCACCACTTGTTTTCTCTTCTATCACTGATTCAATTACTGCGGCACTATAACGTTTGTAGGGAATAAAGATATCGGGTAACTCGATATGCATTCTCTTACACTTCTGGCAGCGTAATCTTCTAAGAGAGAAAACCCAGCGTTTCCCATTGTGGTCTAAGAGAACTCTCTTTCTTCGGTCATAAGGTTTTAGTTCTCCCTGGCAGTAAGGACAGTGAATGGTTTCCCTCCCCGTCACCAGAAAAAGTGGTGATTGCTATCCCATTCTTTGGTATAGTGTGATACAATAATCATACCTTTTGGGGGGCCTCGGGGAATTCAGTTATCCATCTTCGAGGTCCTTCTCCTTTCCTCAGTATTTTCCCTAAAGAATTTTCCCTTAAAGATTATTACCTGGACATTATATATGGCAATTTAAAGACAGACAATCTCGGTAGCTTTTGGACATTCTGAGTTGGTATAAACAAAAGCCGTGGACCCCGGCTTAAAAATTGCCGGGGGGACGAGGAGGGGGTGATAGAGGCATTCAGGAATGACAGAAAAAAAGGGTCATAGGGGGCTCGCCCCCCTATAGTCTTGACAACTTCTCTTTTGAGTAGTAATTTTACTCATGGAGGGAAATGAGTGACGAGTGATGAGTGATGAGTGAATGTGAGGGTGAACATGAGGAGTGATGAGTAATCAAGCAACTTGAGACTTGAACCCAAAAGAAGCTGGTGAAGAAAGGAGAAACAATGGAACATAAACTTTTGGAACATATTGAAATAAATCCTCAAGTCCTGGCTGGCAAACCGGTGATTAAGGGAACGAGGATATCTGTCGAGCTTATCTTGAGAATGCTTTCCCAGGGGATATCTGTGGAAGAGATTCTGGAGGAGTATCCACACCTCACCGAAGAGGATATTAAAGCTGCTCTCGCTTATGCTGCCGAATCTCTTGCAGTAGAAGAAGTTTTACCCCTGGTAAAAAATGAATGAAGTTTCTGGTTGATGAAAACGTTGGTCGGAGTGTTGTTCGCTATCTTAGATCTTGTGGATATGATGTTGTTTCAGTTCAAGAGTGTTGTCCGGGAATTCAAGACTTAGAGGTATGTGCTTGGGCCAATAAAGAAGGGCGGATAATCATTACTAATGACAAAGACTTTGGAAAATTAATTTTCCAAGAGCGATTGCCAAACCGAGGGGTTGTTCTTCTCCGGTTACAGGATGAAAAGGGAACCAATAAAGTTCAAGTAATTTCAAAACTTCTGATTGGCCACAGGGACAGGTTATTAGATCATTTTGTAGTTGCTTTTGAAACCGGTGTAAAAATCCGGCCCCTGCCACGCTCTGAGAGTAATCAGTGACGCGTGATGAGCGATGAGTGATGCGTGAATAACGGTATCTGTGGAGAAGGAAGTAATTCCTTTCTCGTCATTCCCGAAATCCTTAATCGGGAATCCAAATGCTTTTAAGTAATATGGATTCCTGATACATGCATTCAGGAATGACGGATAAAAGAAGCGACAGAGCCCACTCAGGGTTGACGACCTCCCTTCTCGTCATTCCCGAAATCTTCAATCGGGAATCCAGAGGTTTTTGTCCATAATTCTTTGTCTTTATAAAGATCAGATTTTTTTACTGGATAATATCTGGGTAGAGGTCTCGCCATTCCGGATTCATTTTCTCAATCAGATTTATTTTCCAGTCTCTTCTCCATTTCTTGAGTTGCTTTTCTCTGGTGATTGCCGAATAAGCATCTTCATAAACCTCATAATAGACTAAGCTGTGCAGGTG
>NZ_JAAYFP010000133.1:0-16447 GCF_012728195.1 Candidatus Sordicultor fermentans | reverse complement strand
GTTTAAGCGGGGGCAACCAACAAAAAGTTTCTTTAGCCAAGTGGTTTGGAATTAATTTAAAGCTAATTATACTTGATGAGCCTACTCGAGGAATAGATGTAGGAGCAAAGGTAGAAATTTATAAACTCATAAACGAACTTGCTCGTCAAGGGTTGGGTGTGATTATGATATCTTCCGAAATGATGGAAATAATAGGTATGTGCGACAGAGCAGCCGTAATGCATAGAGGTAAAATGATTGGCGTATTAGAAAATGACGAATTAACTGAGGAAAACATCATGAGATTGGCAACTGGGGAGGAAAAAAACAATGAAAAGAAGTGAGGGCTGGTCAGCAAAAGCCTTAGATATATTTTTGAAGTACAATACAGAATTTATTCTGCTGATATTAATTGTGATTTCTAGTTTAATATCAAGTGCTTTTTTTACTGAAAGAAATATATTTAACCTTTTGAGGCAGGTTTCGGGAACCGGCATCATAAGCATGGGTATGTTGCTAGTTATTTTGACCGGCGGCATTGATTTATCAGTTGGTTCCCAATTAGCTCTCGGAAGTGTTCTCTCGGCTTACTTCTTGACAATATATTCCTATTCTCTGCCTATGTCAATTTTCTTGACTATCTTGATTTGTACTTTCTTCGGAAGCGTAAGTGGCTATCTTGTTTCCTTTAGAGGCATGGCGCCTTTTGTTGCTACTCTTGCTTTAATGACTATAACTAGAGGATTTGCTTTTATTATTTCTAAAGGTGCTCCTATAATAGTTGATAGCGCAACTCTAACGAATTTTGGTAGTAAATACTTCTTGAGAATACCTTATCCTGTTTTATTAATGTTGGGAATTTTTATTGTTGTACATCTAATACTTAGATATACAATCTTTGGTAGGCTGGTTAAAGCAATTGGTAGTAACGAGTTAGCTGTGAAGCTTTCAGGAATCAATGTTGCTTATTATAAGTTTGCTGTTTATGCAATTTCGGGAGCTTTTGCGGCGGTTGCCGGAATTATTAGTACTTCCCGAACTGGCGTAGGTTCTCCTTTAGTTGGTGAGGGACTTGAATTAGATGCCATTGCTGCGGTAGTCATTGGTGGAGCAAGCCTAAAGGGAGGTAAGGGCACTGCTTTTAAAACCCTGTTAGGAGTGTTGATTCTTGGTTTGATAGGTAACATTATGAACTTAAAGAATGTGCCTGCCTATCCTCAACAAGTCATCAAAGGGTTAATTATTATATTTGCTGTGCTTTTCCAGGGTGTGAAAACGGGATATGGAAGCGAAAGTTAACTGAATTAGCCTTTGTTATTCAAAATTAACTCCATTTCAGTTTGTAAAAGTTTTTGTAGTGTTATTAGATGAGATGCAGCAAATTTCTGGGAGATAGAAGAATTGTATTTCTCCAAGAAATTTGCTGACGTAATATCTTCCTGTCATTAGTCTGTCTACTTATCTTTTATTAGACTTTATGGTAGGTTACGAAACCCATTACAAAATCTCTTTCATTCCTCTATCTAGTGTTACAATTTTGCGCCGTAGGTACTGAGGAAGATGCCTTTCCTCCCTAAGCGGTCTTTTTATGTTTTTAGTTTTTCTGGTCTGTCTTTAAGGGGGGTTATAGGGGGCTCTCCCGTTTTTTTGTTATTCTCGAAATTTTTTATCGGGAATCTGCACTTTTAAATACTGTGCACTTCTGATAGGGGCATTCAGGGGTGACAAAAAAGATAGGTCGGGACTTAAAAAGCGAGATTGTCTCGTAGCTTCACTCTCCGCAAAAGATAAAAGAAGAGGGGAAATAGTAGTTTCCCCCTATGGTTCGAAACCCCCTATAGCTCGATAATGCCTGGAATATTTATAAAGGGGTAGTGTTTTAAACAACAGGGAAGAAGTTGTTTAAAAAGGAGAGAAAGGATAATCTCTCAATTCAAGCGTGGAGTCGAGAGCCTCATTGATCTGGTAGGATTTGCTCCCTTGGCGCAGAAGGTGTAATTATTTCTATTTGTTTTAGGGAAAGTTCATCTTGCAAGAAGGAGGGAAAGTAGAATGCCCAGAGTTACTTTTAAGCTTGATTATCCACAGGCTCAGAGTGTTTTTGTGGCGGGGAGCTTTAACGATTGGGACACCCAAGCACACCCTATGCGCAAGACCCAGAAAGGACACTGGAGTTGTACTCTTACGCTCCCCTACGGACGATATGAATACCGCTATATTGTAGACGGAGAATGGTATACTGACCCATCTACTCCTCGCGTTCCTAATGAGTATGGTTCGGAAAATTCGGTGATTGAAGTCAAAAGGAGGGAAACTAAAACTTAAAAAGTGGGCCGGGTAGAATTGAAGACCCGGGATTACGAGGCCGTTGATGCTACGAGGATCATGATAACATCACAGGAGGGATTGAAATGTGCAAAGTGATTTTTGAAGTTTATGCCCCGCGGGCAAAATCGGTTTATCTGGTGGGGGATTTTAACGACTGGGATATCAGGGCTTGTCCCATGGAGAAGGAAAACGGTGTCTGGGTCATCACCCTCGATCTTCCTCCTGGAAAGTATGAGTACCGATATTTAATCGACGGAGGATGGTATAATGACCCTCAAAAGTGCCGGATTCTCACTGGTTGGGGAGAAAACTCTGTATTAGAAGTTGAGCAAGAGTGTTCATTGATCTGTGCTTGATTATTTTATTAGTATTTAGTATTTATTAATTATAGAATTTTCTAGTCCTTTTTGGTTCTCTATTTGTACTATTTATTAGGTGTAAGCACCCCGAGCAGCTCCGAAATCAAATCTCCCAGAATATAAGTTAGCCACAAAATCTGGGCTTTTCTCCTCTTTCTATTATTGTGAGCTCTTTTCGGAAGTCCTTTAAACTGTCATTAGCGAGCACTGAAGAAGGTTTTTCTCTCTCGGTAGTTTTTGTCTTTAAATAATTTAGATTCCTAATAGAACCATTCAGGGTGACGAATCTTCCCCGCCGTCCTTCCCAAAATCCTTAATCGGGAATCTCCCCCCTCCGTCATTCCCGAAATTTTTTATCGGGAATCCACTGAGGGATGCTTTCCTCGGTATTATTATCCTGCTTTTTAGTTTTTGGTTTAGGCCGTTAGGCTCTCGCAGCTATTTTGCAGTGATATCATGAAATAGCTGTGCCCGAGGATCACTATCTCAAAAATAGCGTTCTATTAATCTTTGCATAAAAGGCTGAAAATCATCAAGGTGGTTCTGGATGATGTCATATATTTCTTGCTTATCAACATTATCATAGAGATGAACCACTCTGTTGCGAAAACGGACCATTGACTGGTATGTTTCTTTCATCTCCCGGGGTATCAGGTCATGCTGGCTGGCGAGCGCTACAAGCTCACCATAGCTTTTGGGCAATCCCCATCCTTCTCGGGCTATAATGTGAGCACAGATATCTAACATTGCTTCAATGATTATCTGAAGCATCCGGGTAGCGGCATATTCATTAATTACCTCCCGGGAGAATTCCTCAAGAGTCATCTCCTGAAAATAACGAAGGTGGGCAATGTTCTCTCGCATAAATTGAAGCTTTTGACGGAGTTTGTTCTTATCAATCGCCAACGAACTCCTCCCGCAAACCATAGTCAAAATCCTGGTGGATATTTGCCTCATCTACTGCCCAGTCTCCATAAAACTTGATGGTCCTCTCTACGAAATCAGCAAGTAGCTCCCCATTGCGACAGAACAAAAGCTTTCCTTCCTGGAGCACTTTTATAGTCAATGTCAGAGGGGTGGTGCGGAGGTTCAAAAGACTTACATCTTCGCTTCCTACAATACGAGAACACTCTGATAGAATCTCTGCCTCTTTTTCCCGGGAAAGAACAATCTCGGGGAGAGGAAGAAGGGCAAAATCAAGGTCTGAGAGGGAAGTATAAAATGGAGTAAGGTAGGAACCAAAGAGATAGAAAGCAAGAATGTCTCCATAGCTCTCCACCAAAGAAACTATTTCCTCTTCCTTAGCGGGTGAAAAATCAACAATCTCCGGTTTTCGGCTTAGACGAGCCATCTCATATTGTCCTCTTTTTTTGCTCTGGTTGGCTTTTCTTTATTATATCACCTCGCCTCTCTTCCGTCATTTCTCAGGGGTTTCCTCATCCCTCATGCCTGAAATTTAGCGAGGCATCCACCTCCCCTCCGTCATTCCCGAAATTTTTTATCGGGAATCCAGATGTTTTTAAAACTGTGGACCCCTCGCAGAACCATTCAGGGGTGACGAACAAGGGGGTGATAAAGGCATTCAGGAATAGAGCAAGGGGATGATAGAACCATTCAGGGGTGACGACAAAGAGGGGGTAATAGGGAGTTTTCTCCTTATAGTTTGGATCATTAAGGAGTTTTAAGGAATGGTTCAAGATCTGTAAAGGTAGATATACATCTTGAGTATGAGGAATTATACTTTGTAAAAGGTGGTTGTTTTAAACAACCTCGGTAATGATTGACAGGGTTAAACTTATTAAATAATATGGTATCATAGTTCAGACTCTACCTACCTGATTTCAGAAGGAGCGTAAATTCGATGAGAAGTATGACCGGTTTTGGATACGTAGAAGGAGCAGGAGAATTAGGTTTTTATAAAATTCGTCTGAAAACTTTAAACCACCGTTTTCTGGAACTTAGTTGCCGTATTCCCCGGGAGATGGGCATGTGGGAAGATAAAATAACAAGTCTGGTAAAGGAGCGTATTTCCCGGGGGAAAGTGGAAGTAAGAGTGGAATTTGAGCCCCGGGAAGGAGCTTTTTCGGTAGAGGCTAATGTGGTTTTAGCTCGTTCCTACTGGAAAGCTCTCCAGAAGATTGTGCAAGAGTTAAGTTTGCTTCAGCAACCAGACCTTTCTATGCTTTTGCAGGTAGGGGAAATTGTGCAGATCAAAGAAGAGAGCTCTCTGTGGGAAGAAGAATGGGAAAATTTTTACCCCCTTCTTGACCAGGCTATCCAATCTCTTGTTGCTTATCGAGAAGCGGAAGGAAAGCGTCTTCGGGAAGACCTTTTGTTCTGGTTAAAGGAGCTGGAAAGATTGACGGAGGAAGTGGAAAAGAGGGCTCCTCTGGTTCAAACTTACTATCGCAACAAATTACTTCAGCGGATAGAAGAGTTTTTACCTCAAGTAAAAGTTGATGAAATGCTTCTGGCTCAAGAGGTAATTTTTTATGTGGAAAAAAGCGACATTAACGAAGAAATAGTGAGATTGAAAGCTCATATCAATCGCATGAATAAGCTCCTTTCTCAAAACAAATCAATAGGTAGAGAGTTGGAATTTATTCTTCAGGAAATGAATCGAGAGGTTAACACTATGGGCTCGAAATCCTGTCAGGTAGAGGTTTCGTCTTTAGTGGTGGAAATGAAGACGACAATAGAGAAAATGTGGGAACAGGTTCGCAATGTGGAGTGAATGATGAGCGGATTACTCTTTGTCCTCTCTGGACCATCGGGGGTGGGTAAAAGCACTCTTCGAAAAGAAGTGATGAAGAGGTGTCCGGCTCTGAAGTATTCTATTTCCTACACTTCCCGTGCCCCTCGCCGGGATGAAAAAGAAGGAGTGGATTACTATTTTGTAGATATGGAAACTTTTGAGGAAATGAAGGAAAAAGGGGAGTTTATTGAGTGGGCAAAAGTTCACGGTAACTACTATGGTACTCCTCGCCGTCAGGTGGAAGAATGGCTAAAGGAAGGATTTGATGTGATTTTAGAAATTGATGTCCAGGGAGCAAAACAGGTAAAGAAGAATTGTCCGGACGGGATTTTCATTTTTATTGCTCCTCCTTCTCTTAAAACTTTAGAACAGAGGCTCAGGGAGAGGAATTCTGACCCGGAAGATGAGATTCTATTGCGTATGACTAATGCCCATCTTGAGATGCAATCCATCAGGGATTACAATTATTTAGTGGTTAACGATGTTCTGGAAGAAGCAGTGGATAAGCTTCGTTCCATAATTATTGCTGAGAGATGTAGGATAAGGTGAGGTGAGAAAATGCTTTCTATTGATGAACTGGTTCAAAAAGTAGGTAATATATATATTCTTGCTATAGTGATAGCCAAAAGAGCCAAGCAATTAAACGAAGGTGCTGTACCTCTTGTAGAACTAAAAGAGGCTCATAGTCCTCTATTTGTTGCTCTCGAGGAATTAAGCGCCGGGAAAATCAGCTTTGAATTTGTAGAAGAATGATTGTTTATCATCCCACCCAATTCTGGAAAGGGAAAAAGATTGTCCTGGGAGTAACGGGAGGGATAGCGGCTTTTAAGGCTATAAGCCTGGCCAGCTATTTCACCAAAGCTGGTGCCCGGGTAAAAACCTGTTTGACTGAAAACGCTCTATCTCTGGTGGGTAAGAGCTCTTTTGAGGCAGTGACGAGAGAGAGAGCTTATGTTGGTCTCTTTGAAGGGGGAGGGGAAATCCTCCATATTGACCTGGTGAGGGAAAGCGATGCTGTAATCGTTGTTCCGGCCACTGCCAATATTCTGGGAAAGGCGGCTTCTGGTATTGGCGACGACCTTTTGAGCACCATTCTTTTAGTAGACCCGAGCAAAGTTATTTTAGCTCCCGCTATGAATGTTACCATGTGGAAAAACCCGGTGGTGCAGGATAACCTGGAAAAAGTTGTGAGCCGGGGGATGAAAGTGATTTATCCTGCTTCAGGAAGTCTGGCCTGTGGAGAAGAAGGAGAAGGAAGGTTGCCGGAGCTCGAGGAATTAGTGGAGGGAATTTTTTATCATCTTTATCCCCGCACGGAATTCCAGGGGAAGAAAGTTTTAATCAGTGCTGGAGCCACCCGAGAGTGGTTAGACCCGGCCCGGTTTATTTCTAACCCGGCCAGTGGGTTTATGGGAGGAGCTCTGGCGTCACTCGCGCGAGCCTGTGGGGGAGAGGTAAAAATGGTGGTGGGCAATGTCTCTTCTCGTCTTCCCTCCGGGGTGGAGATAGAAAGAGTAGAAACCGCGCAGGAGATGGAAATTGCACTAAAAAGAGAGTGGGGGAATAGTGATATTTTATTTATGAACGCTGCAGTTTCTGATTTTCGCCCTCTTTCCTTTTCTCCTTCTAAAATTAAGAAAGAGGGGAAAGAAGAGTTAACTCTTACCTTAGTTAAAAACCCTGATATTCTATCTGAGTTAGCTAAAAACAAAGGGAATAAAATAGTGGTAGGTTTCTGTGCTGAAACAGATAATCCTCAAGAAGAGGCCCGGAAAAAATTGCAAAAGAAGAACGCAGATATAATAGTGGCTAACCTCATCGCTTGCGGAGAGAGTGGATTTGAGACCTCTACTAATAAAGCCTGGATAGTAGACTGCCGGGGAGGAGAAAAAGAATTACCTCTTTTAGATAAAAGAGATTTAGCAGAGGAAATAGTTTCCTACCTTTTTGACCACTTCCGGGGATGAATGCACATTTTGCCTTGCTTGCTTTGCCTCTTCCTCTTTTTTCTGAGTTTTCTTATCTAATTCCTACTTCTCTCGCAGGGAAAATTCAAGTGGGAAGCCTGGTAGAGGTGGAGTTTAAAAATCGCCGGCTTCTGGGGTGGGTAGTAGCTTTACAGGAAGAATCTCCTCCGGGGTTAGAGATAAAAGAAATATTGCGATTGGCTCCTGTTGCTCCTTTAGGTGCAGGAGGGTTGCTGTGGACCAAAATTCTTTCTCAGCTTTATTTAACTCCCTGGGGAATGATGCTTTCTTTTTTTACTCCGGCACTTTTGCCTTCTTTTTGGGATTCGGCTGGTAAGAGAGTTTTTCCTGGCTCTCACGTTGAGGCGTCTGAAGAGAGCTTTAGTATTCCTCCTCAGGGAATGAATTTTTTTGTTTTTCAGGAGAAATTTGGCAGAAAAAAGAAAAAATGGGAGAAGTTGATAAAAAATGGGGTTTTGCGCCGGGAGGAAGAAACTCTTGAGGTAGCAGAAACCACTTATCCTCGAAAAGATTCAGGCTGGTGGTCTATCGCTACCCGTAAGGAGCGGGAGAGCTTTCTTCTTTCCTTTGTGGAAAAAATGCAAGAAGAGAATCGGAAAGCCCTTCTCGTGTTTCCCGACTTTAGAGCGCTTGATTATTTCACTTCTTTTGTTGAAAACCAGTTTCCTCAATTGAGAGTGATAAAATACGATAGTCGGCTCGCCTCTCGCCGGAGGTTTCTGGCTTATAAACTGGCGGAAGAGGGAGATTTCGATTTAATTCTGGGCACTCGAGGAAGCAGATTTTTGCCCGCCCGGGACCTTTATTACCATGTGGTTTTTGATCCAGAAGATAAAGGACATTATTCCGACCGTCCTCCTTTCCATGACACTTTTCGACTCCTTCATGAAAAAGTTAAGATTAAAGGAGGAAGTTTAGAAGTAGTGGGCATCACGCCTTCTCTTTCTATGTATCATTTTTTGAGCACTCAAGAGTTCCGAAAGAGAGATTTTCCTGTTCTCTCCCGGGCTTCTGCTCCTCCCGTTAATTTAATTTCTTATGAAAAAAAGTGGGGATCTTCTTTAACTTTTTCGGTGCGAAAAGCTATTCTCCAGGTGTTAAATGAAAAAGGCAGAGTTTTAATCTGGGTACAGAAGAGAGGCTATACCCCGGCTCTGGGCTGTCGAGATTGCGGTTTTTATTATGTTTGCCCTCACTGCGGAGTGGCATTCCGCTATTATAAAGAAACCAGATCTTTAATATGTCCTCTGTGTGGTAAAAAAGAAGAAATAGATTTATTTTGCCCTCGATGTGGAGGAGTATGGCTAGAGGGATGGGGAGAGGGAGTGGAAAAAGTAGGAGAAGAGATGAAGAAAGCCTTTTCTCATCAGCAAGTAGTGGTTATTGATTCAGAAAAAGAAGGAGAAGCGGAAGAACCTCTTTCTTCTTCCATCCTGGTGGGCACTTCTTTACTTCTACGGGAAGAAATACTGCAGGGGGCATCTCTTTTGGTTATCTGGTCGCTGGAGGACTGGCTGTATCTTCCTGATATAAATGCTAAAGAAGAATTTTATTTGAGTCTGCAACGGATACAGGCTCTCTTAGGCCTTGCTTCTCCTGTTCCACCCCGGATTTTTATTCAAGGGAGAAAAGGGATGGAAAAAGAAATGAGTCAGTTTTTGCAGCCACCTCGTGATTTTTACCCCCCTCTTTTAGAAAAAAGAAAGATTTTAGGCTATCCCCCTTATGAGGTACTGGCTCGCGTGGTAAAAAGATATAGGAATAGAGGGAAAGATGAATTGGTTTTAAGAAAGTTAAAGAGCTCTTTAGAAGAGAAGGGTATAGAAGTAGGTGGTCCTTTTCCGGCTCAGGGGAGAAAGTGGGGAGAAGAAAGCGAGGAGATAACTATACATTATACCCGCGAGAGAGCGGAGGAAGTATTTAATGTGGTTTCTCAGTTTTTTTCTCGAGAAGGAAAAAGAAAAGGAGAATGGCGGATAGAAGTAGAATTTTGAAAAAGGGGTGAAGTTAGTTGGCAATCAGGGAAATAAAAACTTATGGCAGTCCTGTATTAAGAGAGAAAGCACAACCCATCGAAAATGTAAATCAAGAAGTGTGGAATCTGGCTCAGGATATGAAAGAGACCATGCGTCTTGCAAAAGGAGTGGGGTTGGCGGCAAACCAGGTGGGAGTTTTGTGGCGCATTATAACTTTTACCAATCCCGAAGAGCAAAAAGACCAGGTTCTCATTAACCCTCAGATAGTACACCTGAGCGAGGAAAGAGAAAAGGATGAGGAAGGGTGTTTGAGCTTTCCCGATATCTATGACCAGGTGGAAAGAGCGAAAAAAGTAGTGGTAAAAGGCTGGGATTTAGAAGGAAAGGAAATTACCATAGAAGGGGAAGGGCTCTTAGCTCGTATTTTGCAGCACGAAATTGACCATCTGGATGGAATCTTGTTTGTAGACCGATTGAGCCCTGCTCGGCGTTTGCTCATCCGGAATAAGTTGAAAAGAATTTCTGTAGCGGAGGAATAAAACTTGAAGATAGTTTTTATGGGGACTTCCTCTTTTGCCGTCCTGGTGCTGGAGGAACTTCTAAAGAAAGAAGAGAATAATATACTGGGAGTGGTGACTAAAGTGGATCGCCCGGCGGGAAGGGGGAGAAAATTACGTCCCTCTCCAGTTAAGAAAAAGGCAGAAGAGGAAGGGCTAACCATCTGGCAACCGGAGCGAGTGAACGCTCCGGAGTTTTTAGACATTTTGCGCTGTGTTTCTCCAGAAGTTATAATAGTAGCTGCCTATGGGCAGATTTTGCGCCGGGATTTGTTGTCTATTCCTCCCCGGGGGGCGATAAATGTTCATGCTTCCCTCCTTCCTTCCTTTAGAGGGCCAGACCCCATCCGCTCTGCTCTTCTTCAGGGAGAGAAAGAAACGGGGGTTACCATTATGCTCATGGATGAAGGAGTAGATACCGGTCCTATATTGGCTCAGAAGAAAGTGGAAATAGAGAGAGAGGATAACTATCAATCTTTAACTGAGAAGTTGGGGAAAGAGGGAGGAAAGCTTTTAGTAGAAACCTTACCCCGCTGGGCAAGAGGAGAGATTGCTCCTCGTCCTCAAGAGGGAGAAGTTTCTTATGCTCCTATATTGAAAAAGGAAAAAGCCAGGATAAACTGGGAAGATAGCGCTGTTAACATAGTGAATCAGGTTCGAGCTTTCTCTCCTTACCCGGGGGCTTATACTTATTTCCACGATAGGAGAATTAAAATTTTAAAAGCTAATTCAAAAGAGGGAGTTTCTGCTCCTCCGGGAACAGTGGTGGAAATTAATCCTCAGGGATTTGTAGTGGCTGCGGGAGAGGGAGGAGTGTTAGTTGAGGAAGTACAACCGGAGAGCCGACAAGTTATGACTTCTCGAGAGTTTTGTTGTGGATACCATTTGAGAGAAGGAGAACAATTACTGTAGGAGGTGAACGATATGTTCTTTGATTACACGTTTATTCTTTTAATTCCTGCACTCATTCTTGCTTTTTATGCGCAGGCTAAAGTGAGTAGTGCTTATTCTAAGCTATCTAAAAAGAGAGCCAGTGCAGGATTGACTGGCAGAGAAGTAGCGGAGATGCTGGTGGAGAGTTTAGGATTAAGAGTTAAAGTGGAGGAAATACCAGGAGCGTTAACTGACCATTATGACCCCACTCGAGAGGTATTGCGTCTCTCACAGGCGGTGGCCAATGGTTCATCTATTGCTGATTACAGCATTGTAGCTCACGAGGTGGGACATGTTCTGCAAAAGAGGGAACAATATCCCGCTTTTGCTTTCCGCTCTGCACTCGTTCCGGTGGCGAGCTTTGGTTCACAATTAGCTTTGCCTCTCTTTTTGATTGGTTTGATTTTTTATCTTCCCGCTCTTATGAATATTGGCATTATCTTTTTCAGTCTGGCAGTTCTTTTTCAGCTGGTAACTTTACCGGTGGAATACAATGCCAGTTCCAGGGCATATCTTGTCTTAGATAAAGCAGGATTGGTAACGGCGGAAGAAAAACCTTATATTAAACAGATGTTGAACGCTGCTGCTCTTACCTATGTGGCTGCTACTGCGATGGCTGCACTGCAACTCTTGCGATTGGTGCTCCTGCGGGGGAGCAGGGATTGAGTGATTGATTACCGAAGAAGAGATGCCCTGCAGATTCTCAACCGTCTTTACACCGGTCGAGTTTCTTTTTTAGATGCCGAATACAGTCGATGGATTAAAAAGAGAAATTATACTGAAAAAGACCGGGGCTGGCTGGTTAGTCTATTGCGAAACATAGTAAAGCATCAATCGTTTATAGATGGAGTGCTTAAGGAGTATTTACCCAGGTGGGGAAAGCTTCCTGTGGCTATTCAAAACCTCTTGCGTATAGGGGTGGCAGAGCTTCTGTTCCATTCTTCTCCCTCTTTTGCTGTAGTGAACGAAGTGGTGGAAATTACAAAAGACACAGGAGCGGAATTTACTGCCCTGGTTAACGCTGTTCTGCGGAAAATAGCGAGAAAGAGAGACTATTATTCTGCTATTCTGGAAGAGGAAGGGATGGAGCTCCCTCCTTTTTTAGAAGAAGAGTGGAAAAGCTGGATAGGGGAAGAGGACTTAAAATTGCTAAAAAAATCTTTATCTCTTCCTCCTCCTCTCTATGTGCGTGTGAATACCTTGAAAATTGGAGAAGATGAGCTGAGGGAAAGATGGAGAGAAAAAGGAATAGAAAGCAGTAAAACTGTGCTTCCGGGGGCTTTGGAGGTGGATGCTGATTACTCTACTCTTCTGGCCCTTCCTGAGTATCAGGAAGGGCTGTTTTACCCTCAGGATTTGGGTTCTCAGCTGGTGGTCAAAACCATCAGCCCCTTTATCCGGGGAAAAATAATAGATGTCTGCTGCGGAACAGGGGGAAAGGCTTTAACTATGGCTCAATACTTATCCGGGGGAGAGGTTTTTGCCTGGGATAAAAAAGAGGGCAAGGTGAGGACTCTTTCTAAATTTATTTCTCTATTTAATCTTGGTAAAATTAAACCTATGGTGGTGGATACTCTTCGCCCTCCCCGGGATTTTTTTTCCACTGCTGATCTGGTGCTGGTGGATGCTCCTTGTTCAGGGTGGGGAACTATCCGTCGAAACCCCGAAATATTATTGAAAAACCCGGATTTAGAAGATTTATCTCATCAGCAATTTTCTCTTCTTCTTTCTGCTTCTTCTTTGGTAAAAAAAGGAGGAGTAATGGTATACTGTGTTTGCAGTATTACTAAAAAAGAAACTCAGAAAGTAGTAAAAGAGTGGGAATTAAATGCGGGAAAAGAGTGGGAAAAAGTGGGTTTGGGAAAAGGAGAAGAGGAAATGATAATCTGGCCTCACCAATTCAATAGTGATGGATTTTTTGTTGCAGCCTGGAGAAAAAAATGAAGGAGACAAAAAGAGAGAACTGGAGTTCTTTTATACTTAGAGTTTTTGCTTACGCTCTTATTTTTGGTGGGGGATTAGCGCTCAGTGTTTATTTAGGCTTGATTTTTTTTCAATATTATCTTACAAGCGGTACTATATCCTTACCTGATTTTCGCAACCAGAGCCTGGTAGAGGCTATCAATCAGATATCCCAGCTTGGTTTACAGGCAGAGATAAAGAGAATAGAAAATAATCCGGAATTTCCTTCCAGCTGGGTTATTCAACAAGACCCTCCCCCGGGAGTAGAAGTAAAAAAGAATCATCGGGTAAAATTGGTAATCAACGGAGGAGATATAATAGCAGAAGGAGGAAGTGTAGCCGCCGGTGGCTCTTCTTCCCCTTCTACCTCTACTTCTGTTTCCGCTTCTGGTTCTGTTTCTGTTCCCGATGTTCGGCAGATGGGGTTAGAAGAAGCACAAAGTCTTATTGAAAGTAGTGGCTTGAAGCTAGAGAGGGTGGCAGAAATAACACATGATAGCATTCCTGCGGGTTATGTAGTTTCTCAAAATCCTCCTCCAGAAAGCGAAGTGGCGAAAGGTAGTGCGGTAAGCCTTCTCGTGAGCAAAGGGAAGGGCGAAGCTGAAGAGTTTAATTTAGTTGTTGTTCCGGATCTGGTAGGACTGCGCCTCGAGGAAGCCAAAAGATTACTGGCTCAGAGCAACCTCACCGTGGGAAACGTGGAAGAAATAGCGGTAAAAGGAAAAGACGATGGCGTAGTGATGAGACAGAGCCCTGCTCCGGGAGAAGAGGTTGAACCGGGAGAAAAAATTCATCTTCAGGTGACTAAAGCTGAAGAAGAGGAAGCAGGATTGAAAGAGCTAAGTTTAAGGTTTGTTTTACCCAGTTCTCGAAGCCCCATTAAAGTTGAGGTGGTGGTAACTGATGAGCTGGGTGAGCGAGTGGTTTATGAAAGAGAGCATCAAGGGGAAGAAATGGTGGAGTTAACCACTACCACAAAAGGTGAAGGTAAAGTAGTTATTTACCTTAATGGTTATTACTACTGGGATAAAACTCTTTAATTGATATGAGGAGGAAAATTCATGGCTAAACTGGCTCCTTCTATTCTATCTTGTGATTTCTCTCAACTCCGGGAAGAGTTGTTAGCTGCCGAGGAGGGAGGAGCAGAAATAATTCATGTAGATGTAATGGATGGACATTTTGTTCCTAACTTTACTTTTGGACTTCCTATTTTGAAAGCGGTGAGAAAAATTTTACCCCGGGTGACTATAGATGTCCATCTTATGACCGATAACCCTCGTCTTTACATTGCTGATTTTGTTCGGGAGGGAGCAGATATGATTAGCTTCCATTTAGAAGCATCAGCCGATTATAGCTTGATAGTAGACGAGATTGTAGAATATGGGGGTAAACCCGGGGTAGCACTGGCTCCCGGAACTCCCTGGCAGTGTTTAAGTCCCATTCTGGATAAGCTTTATTATGTGCATCTGATGACCGTTCATCCTGGTTTTGGGGGGCAGAAGTTTATCCCGGGTATGGAAGATAAAATCGCTTCTCTTCGCCAGGAGATAAGAAGAAGAGGTTTATCTACCGAAATTGAAATTGATGGAGGAGTAAATGACCAGAACATTGAGTATCTGGCTTCTTGTGGTGCCTCCATTATAGCGGCGGGTTCTTTAGTTTTTGCTCATCAGGAAAACATTGCTGCTCGGGTGAGGATGCTTTCGGAAAAGATAAGGCCATACTGACTATAAGGGGGAACTAATCCCCCTATAACCCCCAAAAGAAAGGGAAAGAGAGCAAAAATAATACGGAGGAAAAACACTCCGTGTTGTCATTCCTGAATGTCTCTATCATCCCCTTGTCCGTCATTCCTGAATGGTTCTATCAGGAATCCATATTATTTAAGGGCAAAAGCCTCTGGATTCCCGACAAAAGATTTCGGGAATAATAGACCTCTTCCTCGATTCCTTTTTTCTTTCCCTCACCCTTCCGGGGGAGAGAGCGAGTGTTTATGCTGACCCAGGATGTCTAAAATTACCGAGATTGCCCATTCTCAAATTTCTGAATAGCAAGTAAAACCGGACTTTTCCTCTTCTAATTTCATTCCCAATTAGCTGAAGGATTATAGGACATAATCTAAACAATTTATGTACCACTAAAACTGGATGGTAGTCTACGATAAGAGGCTATAAATGCCATTAAATTTTATTATGGTATAATGCTCAAAAGGGAAATTATATACAAGCCAAAAGACCTCGCAAATACAAAAAGCCGCCTGTCATCGCAATCCGGAGAAAAGTTATAGCAATTCTTTCATCAGTTGAAAATGTGAAACAAATGTTAATCTATGTCAGGGGCTTTAGAGAGAAAAGGCCGATACACGTTGCTCTTAAAGAGGACTTTGGGTGTTTGGAGGTAATATTGGATCGAATACAAACTATATGGCTCATTTCATTTGTCCAAATTACCCCTGGCAACTACTTTTATCCGCAATTCGTCAGGTGGAATACTACTCAAGATAAGATAATACTTGATTAATGTTGCTTTAATCCTAACCGGATAATGAAATAAGGGGAAAATATGTATGCAATATAAAGTATTGAAAAATATACCTGAGCAGGAAAAGATACAGGATGAAATTACATCGGAATTATGGCCAGAATTTATGCTTCATGATCCGGTTTCTAATGCGAATTGGCCTAAATTATTTGAGCTATTCCCAGAGTTTCAAATTTCTTTGATGGCCGATGATGAGGTTATAGGCATAGCAAATTGTATACCCTATTATTGGAATAAATCCTTTGAGAAATTACCAGATAAAGGTTGGGATTGGGTATTCGGGAAAGGTATTAATGATAAATTGAATAACATTAGAGCAAATACTTTAAATGGTCTTCAGATTGCGGTAAGCAAAAAACATCAAGGTAAGGGAATAAGCTCTCTCGTATTAAAAGAAATGATTTCTCTTGCCCGTGATAATGGTTTTAAATATGTAACTACACCGGTTAGGCCTATTTTAAAAAGTGAATATCCTTTAACATCGATAGATAGTTATATAAAATGGAGAAGAGAAGACGGGTTACCATTTGATCCATGGTTGCGAGTACACGTTAGGTTGGGAGGGAAAATAATAAAACCTTGCCATAAATCAATGTATATTACTGGGACTGTAAATGAATGGGAAGAGTGGACAAATATGAAATTTTTTGAAACTGGCAGATATGTTATTCGAGGTGCTTTAAAACCTGTTAAAATAAATATAGAGAAAAATAGGGGAGAGTATACGGAACCTAATGTTTGGGTATTACATGAGGTAAATACGTAATAGGCCGGGCTACTGGGTATAATAGAAAGGTTTGTGCTTCCAATGCGCTTCACGCAGGTAAAATGACTCAATATCAAGATAAAGAGAGATTTCTCTGTATTTAGAGATTGATTGCAAATATAATCTAAAGCTACCTCTTTTTTCTATTATATCCTTCAGGGATGCAATTACCCGGGTTTTGTGGTTTAATTATGAAAGAATAGCATTTTTAGAATTACCACCACTACAAGGCTGGGTAGCATGTTGAGCACTTTTAACTTTTTTATTTCTAAGATGTTAATTCCGAGACCTATAAGGAGCAGT
>NZ_JAAYFP010000132.1:0-2909 GCF_012728195.1 Candidatus Sordicultor fermentans | reverse complement strand
TTGCTATAAATACTGCTTGCTTTGTGGGAAGAAAGGTAGGAGGAATAACGGGAAGCATTGCAGCTATCTCAGGAGCAGTTCTTCCTTCTTTCCTGGTTATTATGTTTGTTGCCTCTTTTTTCCTCCAGTATAGACACCTGGGAGTAGTACAAAATTTTTTTCGGGGAGCCACCCCAGCGATTGTGGCTTTAATCGCAGGAGGAGTAGTAGATATCGGGAAGAGTGCTTTAGATAATTGGGAAGATTTAATCATCGCTTTCCTGCTGTTTTTTTTAGTCGTACTTCTGGAGCTCCATCCTCTGTGGATAGTGTTAATCGGGGGAATGCTGGGAATGGTGAGAAGAAAATGATATACCTTCAGCTTTTTTTAGCTTTTTTGCGGGTAGGGTTTTTTTCTTTTGGAGGAGGCATGGCTGCCCTTCCTTTGATTGAAAAAGAAGTGGTGGACACATATCAATGGTTGAGCAACGGTGAGTTTCTGGAGTTAGTTACTCTTTCTGAACTCACTCCCGGGCCTATTGGCATTAACTCTGCCACTTTTACAGGCTTCAAGGTAGCAGGAGTATGGGGTTCGGTTTCCGCTACTTTAGCTTTTTGTCTTCCTTCTCTTTTACTGGTAACCATAGTGTTTCATTTCCTTTCTCACTTCAAGGAAAACGCCATAGTGCAGCACTTCTTGCGAGGATTGCGCCCAGCAGTTATTGCCCTGATGGCCATGGCTGCCTACTCTCTGGCTAAAAAAGGGATAAAGGACTGGTTTGCCGCTGGTTTAGGAATAGTGGTTTTTATTCTTGTTTACCGGAAAAAGGCCGACCCTATTTTATTTCTCCTTTTATCGGGAGTGGCAGGATTAATCTGGTATGGAAGTTGAATAAATAGCGAAATGGCGAAAAAAGGCGTTTTATCCTCCTTTCCATATTATGTAAAAAGTTTCCCGGAACTATATGCGACAAAAATAAACCCTGTCACAACCCCGGGAGCTTTTGTATGAGAAAACTATCCGGGTCCTGTGGGTCGCAACAATTCTCGTCCTTGCGATAGTGTAAAAAGTATTGCCGGCCATCATTTGAGTGTTCAGTCTGGATAAAAAGGAAGAGTCACAAATAATTGATGTTTTTTTAGAAATTTGGTCCTCGAAATTTCCCAGGCAGGATAGTGATTTTTTGATAATTTCTCCCGGCTCCGAAATTTAGAAAAGAAGCGAAATGCCAGAATGCTTCCTATAACTCCTCGAGATTGCCACAGAGCTATAGGGGATTTACCCCTTATGACCCCAAAAAGACCAAAAAGAAAAAAACAAAAAACACGGAGAAGAGAAACACCCCTCCGTAAAAGTCTCTGGATTCCCACCTCCTCGTCACCCCGGCGACTTTCGAGCCGTTTTTAGCCTGCCCCTGAATGATTCTATCACTCCCTGTTCATCACCCCGGCAATTTTCAAGCCGGGGTCCACGGTATTGAAAAACCAAAGAAAAAGCAAAAACATGGATGCCTGATTAAGGATTTCGGGAATGGGAGCGGGAGGAAGTCCTCGACGAGAGACTCCACATATTCTTTCCCTCTCCCTTGATTCTTTTTTCCTTTCCTCACCCTTCCGGGGAGAGGGTAGGGCGAGGGTGATTTCTCAAGTTCGTCACCCCTGAATGCTTCTACGAGGGGTCCATATTAGAAGCATTCCGCAAAACCTGTTGAATTGCTCAAAACACTAAAAGCAAGCTACATTGTGTTAAAAACTCGGGAGGAGTGTGCGAGGATCATTATGACCACTTCGGTAAAGAGGGCAGACGAGGTTTACTATAGCCACCTGAGGCGCAACACCGGAGAACACGCGAAGCACATGAGATGCCTGAAACTTCCTATCTCATTGCGTCCAAAAACTCTTCAACTGTTATTCCGGCCAAATTTACAAGTTTTCTTAGAGTTCCTTTAGCAATTTCCTTATGGTCTGGAACGGATAGCGTAACACCATGGCCCTTTTTTACAAGAATGATGTGACTACCTCTCTGTCTTGCTATTTCCCATCCTAAACGTTCAAAGACTCGGGCTGTTTCCCGCCCGCTCAACGCCGGCAATTTTTGCATTATTTATATTGCTATTTCAATCTCTTTCACGTTAATGGTAAGAGGCATACCTTGTTCTGCTCTTACCTCAAGGCATGCTTTTATCGCTTCTTTTATATTTTCAATAGCTTCCTCTTCTGTTTTTCCCTGACTTACACATCCAGGAACAGAGGGGCATTCTACTATATACATTCCATCCTCATCTCTTTCAATAACTACTAAAAACTTCATCTTGCTTTCCCCTTTACTTGATTATTCTCCTCAAGTATACCACAATTCGTATCTTCCCGGGGGTCAGGTAAAATCGTGGTCCTGTCGGGTTATTACCACCTCATCAAAACCGGGAAGGGCTTGTCTCAGATTGGTTAGCATCATCGCTTATAGTTCCTCTTTAAACTCTCGTAACGCCTGGCGCAAGGAAAACTATTCCACCATGAGCCTCTTCCCGAGTCTTCCTATGGAAAAGAAAACGCACAAAATCATAGACTTCTGCCTTTATATCCTCCGGTAAGCTTTGAATGAGCTCTTGCAGCCGATTTTTGGTTTCCATGCTCTACAGTCCTGAGTAGAACAATACCGAGAGATGAGCTACCCATCATGCTACGCAAAAAGGAGGAACGTAAAGATCAGAGAAGGAGACAGACTACTTTTTTAGACCCCTTTCTTTCCTTTATCCTCGGAAGAGCTCTCCATATGACTCCTTCTTTTTTCCTTCTCGCTCGGAGAGAGTCTTTTTTTTTATCATTCCTGAATGTCTCTATCACCCCCTCAGCTATCATTCCTGAATGTCTCTATCACCCCTTTTTCGTCACCCCGGCAATTTTTAAGCCGTTTTTAGCCTGCCCCTGAA
>NZ_JAAYFP010000131.1:0-5437 GCF_012728195.1 Candidatus Sordicultor fermentans | reverse complement strand
AGCTTTGGGGGCTGAGGCCACACCCATCCCCTGGGGTGAATTGTATACTGCTTTGCAACAGGGGGTAGTCGACGGACAAGAAAACCCTATTTCACTAATCATATCTGGAAAACTTTACGAAGTGCAAAAATACATCACTCTCGATGGGCACCTTTATAGTATTGATTTTATTTTTATGAATGACGCCTTTTTCAACGAACTGCCCAGTGACCTCCAGCAACTGGTTTTGACCTCAGCTGAAATATCCGGTGTTGTTCATAGAGGTTTGCAGCAGTACAGTTCAGCAGTAGGAATTGAAGAATTGCTCAAACAAGGCGTGGAGATTTATGTACCCACTCCTGAAGAACTACAAGCCTTCCGTGATGCTACTCAACCCCGGGTACTTGAGTGGATCAAAACTCAAGTATCACCCAAGTGGATTGACTACCTTTTTGAAGAAATTGAGAAAGTAAAATAATAAATCACTAACCAATTTTTCAATTAAAGAGCGGGGAATAAGTCCCCGCTCTTTAATCTGCTTTGGAGGGAGGGTTGTGGTAGATGGAAAAAAGTTACGATTGGCTTAAAAAGTTTAATAAATCGGTTACGTTAGCCACCGAAGCAGTCATTATAGTGTTGATGGCAATCATGGCCGTTGTAACCATTGCCCAAGTTTTTATGCGCTATGTGATGCATAGTCCGATCCGCTGGTCGGAAGAATTAGCGCGTTATCTCATGGTTTGGGTGGCATTTTTCGGTGCCAGTTTAGGTATCAAGGCTGGAACTCATATTGGATTGGAAGTTTTTTTAAAATATTTCTCACCAAAAGTTCAACAAATAATATCACTCATGACCAAGCTTTTACTCATCTTCTTCCTGATTGTTGTTTTAAAAGAAGGAATTGCTCTGAGTTGTGCTTTAGCTTTCCAACGTTCCCCGGCTATGAGAATATCGATGTTTTGGCCTTATTTTTCAGTACCGGTTGGAGCTTTGCTCATGATTATACAGCTTGTTTCTCTTATTCCCGATGACTTAGAAAGTTTATCATTAGCCCACTCAGAAAAGGAGGCGGATAAAGGGTGGTCATAGTTTCGCTATTTATTATTCTCGCTGTCTGCATGCTTTTTGGGGTGCCCATAGCCTTTTCACTGGGAATAAGCTCCTTTGGGTCTTTATTGATCTGGGGTAAAATACCTTTACGGGTAATGGTCCAGAGAATGTTTACCGGTTTGGATTCGTTTACTTTAATGGCCATTCCATTTTTTATGCTGGCTGGAGAGTTGATGTTAGAAGCTGGGATGCTCGATAATCTGGTGAAGTTTGCTGAAGCCTTGGTGGGTAGAATGCGGGGTGCGCTGGGACATGTAAATATTCTTGCCAGCATGTTTTTCTCCGGTATTACTGGATCTGCCTCAGCTGATGTTGCTGCTCTGGGACCAATCGAGATGGCGATGATGAAAGAAGCAGGTTACGAAGTGGATTATAGTGCGGCACTCACCGCTGCATCCTCCACTATTGGTCCGATAATTCCCCCGAGTATTCCCATGGTGGTATACGCTGTTGCTGCTGGCAATGTATCTATCGGTGGTTTATTTCTTGCCGGCTTTATCCCTGGGATCCTCTTGGGGGTTGTGATGATGATTTACCATTACTATCTCTCAGTAAAAAGAAACTACCCCTACCGAAAAACATCAATAAGCTTTCGGCAGTTTCTTATTATCTTTAAAGAGGCAATATTATCACTCCTGATGCCAGCAATTATTTTATTCGGCATTTTAGGCGGGGTATTCACTGCTACTGAGGCTTCTGCTGTAGCAGTTGCCTATGCGTTTATCGTTGGATTATTCGTTATTAAAAAACTCAATTTTGAAAAAATACGTAAGGCTCTATTACAAAGTGGGCTCACCACTGGAATGTCGCTTTTCCTCATAGCCACAGCAAATATATTTTCATGGATTCTGGCTACTCAGCAAGTTCCCCAATTAGCTACCAATTTTTTTCTTTCCGTTTCTAATAGTCCTCTGGTTTACCTTCTTCTGGTAAACCTGCTCCTTTTAGTCGTTGGATGTTTAATGGACAACTTAGCTGCACTGGTCATTTTCGCCCCAATCTTAGCCCCCATAGCAACTATGTTTGGGATTAATCCATTACATTTCGGTATAATAATGGTGGTTAATCTTATTGTCGGGTTGATTACACCCCCAGTAGGGCTTTGCCTGCTTATGGCTTGCACGATTTCAAAAATTCCTCTCGAAAGAATAGTTAAGCAAATATGGCCTTTCGTACGGATAGAAATAGGTGTTTTATTGCTTATTACTTATGTACCGAATCTAACCTTATTCCTTCCGAGATACTTTGGTTATGTTCGATAATAATTACTGGGAGGTGATTTGAAAATGGAAAAAATTAGAATTGGCTTGGTTGGAGCTGGTTTTTGCGCTCACCTGCATGTGAATTCCCTTCAAAATGTTAAGGGAATTCCGGTCGAGATCGTTGGCGTAGCAGCCAAATCTCTAAAAAGTGCCGAAGAATTTGCCGGTAAGTTTAACATACCAAAATATTACGATGACTACCGGTATCTTTTAGACGATAAGATGGTAGATATAATCGATATATGCGCTCCAAACTCCACTCATAAGCAAATCTGCCTGGATAGCGCAAGATCTGGTAAGAACATTATCTGCGAAAAACCGTTAACCGGGTACTTTGGTGAAGACCTTGACGAGCAGGTTGAATTGATTGGAGATAAGGTGCCAAAAACAAAAATGTACCGGATGGCTATGCAAAGTGCTGACGAAATAGTTCGTGTTATTCAAGAAAACAAGGTGAAATTTGGGTATGCTGAAAACTTCATCTATGCCCCAGCAATAGAAAAAGCCAGAAGGCTTATTAAATCGAGTAGGGGAACCATCCTTGAGTTAAGGGCTGAAGAAAGCCATAGCGGCTCTCATGCTGCCTATTCTCGTTTTTGGAAGTCGTCCGGTGGTGGTGCATTATTACGATTAGGTACTCATCCGATTGGAGCGGTCATTCACTTAAAAAACTATGAAGGACAACTTAAAAATGGTAAACCTATAAAGGTTAAATCAGTTATGGCCGATGTAGCCAATCTTACCAGGGTTCCTTCTTTCTTGGCTGAAAGCAAGAAATGGGTGGTATCTGACTGGAAAGACGTTGAAGATTGGTCAGCTGTCTTTCTGACGTTTGAGGATGGGACCAAGGCTTCCATCTTTTCTAATGATATTACCTTGGGGGGGGTAATCAACTTTGTGGAGGTTCGTCTATCTAATAGTGTCATAAAATGTAATATTACTCCGAATAACACCTGTCAAGTATATGCTCCATCACCAGAAGAATTTGCCGATGAATATATTTCTGAGAAACTCGAGACCAAAGCGGGCTGGAATTTTGCTTTTCCTGATGAGGATTGGGCTCGCGGTTATCCACAGGAGATGCAGGATTTTATCGAGGCTGTGTATTACAATCGAGATCCTATTTCTGATATTGATTTGGGAAGAGAAGTTGTCAAGGTGATTTATGCAAGCTATGTTTCTGCTGAATTAGGTCAGCGGGTTGATTTAGAAAAACTCGAGGAGGATAGGATGAAATGAATAGAAAAAAGGTAATGAAAGCGGCAATAAAACTTGATCAAAGGCCAGAATTCATACTCCAGGAGACTGAAGTACCAGAACCTCAACCGGATGAGGCTCTGATAAAAGTAAAAGCTGCCGGACTCTGTGGAACAGATATTGCTATTAGAAACAACACTTTTATGGGGCGCCATGGACCGGTGCAGCTCCCTATCATTCCTGGTCACGAGTTTTGCGGGGAGGTGGTAGAAACTGGATCAAAAGTTAGAAAAGTTGCAGTAGGAGAGCGAGTGGTAACCAGTGCCATTAAAGGATGTGGCCAATGTTATGCTTGCGAAATTGGCATCTATAATCGTTGTCAAGACTGGATTCATGTTGGTATCGATTCTCCTGGGTGCTTTGCTGAATACGTGATAACCTCAGAAGACATACTTTTTAAAGTTCCCGATACCATTCCAGACGAGGAAGCGGCTGTTTTGGAACCTTTAACCACTGCTGTAAGAGCAATACGAACCAATCGAGTTCAAGCTGGTAGTTTCATAGTTATTTTAGGACCAGGTACCTTTGGGTTATTTATCTTGCAGTCAGTATTAGCTACTGGTCCCAGCTATGTGGTTATGGTTGGCTTGAGCACCGACCGGGATCGCCTGGAATTGGCTAAAAGTTTAGGTGCTAATGAAATTATCATGAGTGATGAGATGGATCCAGTAAAAAGGGGCAAAGAATTGACCAAGGGGAAAGGAGCAGATCTGGTTGTCGAAGCTACTGGTAGAGTAGAAGCGGTAACCCAAGCTATAGAAATGACTGGAGCCGGAGGACTTTTTCTGATGGGTGGTAGTGGTTTTCTTGGTCAACCAGTCAGTTTTGAACCCTGGAATGTGGTCCGGGATGAAAAACGGATCAAAGGTTTACAAGGTTTTACCAAGCCGGATTATTTGTTGGCGCTAGACCTTTATCATCAAGGCAAAATAGAGATTAAACCATTAATAAGCCATGTTTTCAAATTGGAAGAAATTAATCAAGCTTGCGATTTGGTAGAACAAAAGAAAGCTTTTAAGGTTGTTATTATTCCATAACCAAATTTTCTATGATGCTAGTATTAATCCTTTTTACTTTATTTGTTTTTAAAAATGAGTCAGGAAATCTGCTTCTAAACTATAATTTTTGAAATAGGTATTTATTACATCTTTAGAAAGGGGAACAAGCTGTTTGCCTACCAGAGGAGATTTGTATGTCCATACTGGCTGTTAGATACCAGGAATTGGTATGGTTGCATAATGAGGTGGCTCTTTTCTAGCGCAAGACCTTTGGTATTAACGTCTATATCCATTTGGGTCTGAAGCAGCTTTGTAAAAATCAATCACTTGGCGACATTTGGAAAGCGGGAGTGTTAGAGGGGTGTATAGTAACATGGATGGCTCCAAGCCGGGTTTTTCCTCTCTCTTGGGAGAAACTATGTACATTAATGGCTTCATTGAGAATATTTAATATCCAGAAGCTTCTCAGCCTATATACCGGTGAGAAAATATGGGAACAAACTAAAGAAAACTATAAGAGGAAGAAGTACTTTCCCAGGCGTTACTTGGTAGAATGGGTGGTAAACTTCTCTGTACTACCGATGGTTCGGTGATAACCTTGCTTATGCCAAATGGTAGAAAATTAGCCTCGACCTTATCTTTATTCCAGCCTGTTGGTCTGATCATTACTGCAACATTTTTGACTAACGCTGAGAAAAAGATATGATAAGGCTCTGTTCCCATACTGGTGAAGACACAACTTAGTAGCCTGAATTTACTATGGTGTCTTCCCGAAATGCCAATGATTACCTCTGCACTAACTGGAGAAGCAATGTTGGAGGAGATGTGGCT
>NZ_JAAYFP010000130.1:0-2374 GCF_012728195.1 Candidatus Sordicultor fermentans | reverse complement strand
TAGAATAGAAATGCAGCACAGCGGAAGTTAAAAAGTACAGCAGGAAATAGAAACTCCATTGCCATGTGTTTGGTAAAATAAAAATACAAAGAGTTGCAAAAATAAAATGCAATAAAAAAGATGAAAAAAGTCATTGTTAGCATCCCTGAAATAAACTACCCTTTGGTGATCAAAACTAAAGGGTGTAAAGAAAGGAATATTAACAATGACTCAAGTTAAGCGTATCAGAAAACTGTATTACAGTAAAGGGAAAAAGGTAACAGAAATTGCCAAAATTACTGGACATAACTACAGAACAGTGGTGAAGTATCTGGAAAAGGATGACTTCAATAAAAGAATTGGAGATGAGAAAGAGGAGAGAAGAGGTCGACCCTCAAAGATTGACCCAGTCATTCCCCTCATCAAGGAATGGCTGGAAAAAGATAAAACTGCTCCTCGCAAACAAAGACATACCGCTCGGAAGATATTCACCAGATTAGAAGAAGAACATGCTGATTTACTGGAGGTAAGCTACAGAACAGTAGCCAATTATGTCAGGAAAGTAAAGAAAGAAATGTATAAAGATGAACAGGGATATCTTCCTTTAGAACATCCCGGAGGGGAAGCTCAGGTTGACTTTGGACAGGCTATCTTTTATGAAAGAGGGAAATTGATTAAAGGCCATTATCTCAACCTCTCTTTCCCCTATAGTAATGGAGGCTATACCCAGTTATTCAAAGGAGAAAACCAGGAATGTCTCCTCACTGGATTGAAGAGGATATTTGAGCATATAAAAGGTGTTCCCTATAAAATATGGTTTGATAATCTTTCTGCTGCTCTGGTTATAGGTAAAAGAGGAGAGAGAACCCTGGTAGAACAGCTGGAAAGATTTGCCCTTCATTATCGATTTGAAGTAAATTTCTGTAATCCTGGAAAGGGACATGAGAAAGGTAATGTGGAAAATAAAGTGGGCTATGGGAGAAGAAACATGTTTGTTCCCCCTCCTCACTTTGAAGATGTAGAGGAATACAATAACCATCTCCTGGAATTAGGAGACCGAGATATGCAAAGACTCCACTATAAAAAAGGAGAGACCATAGCCCAACTCTTTGCTCAAGAAAAAGAATTCATGTTTCCCCTTCCCTCTCAAGAGTTTGAAGTAGGCCGAATCAAAACTGCCTTAGCTAATAAATATGGTAAAGTAGAGCTGGAAACCAATTTTTACTCTACTTCTCCTTCCTATGCTGGGGAGGAAGTCATCCTGAAGATAACTGCCGATAAAGTCATAATCATGGATAAGCAATTTAATACCCTGGTCATCCACGATAGGATATATGATAAAGGTAAGGAATCAATGAAGTGGTATCCCTATCTGGAAGTTATGGCTAAAAGACCTCAAGCTATCAAGTATACCCGCTTCTTTAATGAGCTCCCTCTTATGTGGAAGAATTACTTAGAGAGTCAGGATAGGGAGAGAAAAAAGCTAACCATTACTACTTTGATGAAAATGATGGAAGGAGATGATGAAGAAGAACTGATAAATGCTACTCGTGCTTTAGAAGAGACTTTGAGACGGGGGGTCAGTGATATAGATAGTGTTCTCGTTACCTACTATAGGATTAAAAACCAAGGTAACCCCATAAAAGAAATAGAAGTTCCAGATTTAGTTCCCCCGGTCAAAGAGTATCAAGTGGATATAGGGGTATATGACTCTCTATACCGGAAGGAGAACTATCCATGAATGAAATGGTAATAGAAAATATTAAACAGTATTGTAAGGAGTTGAAATTAGGAAGTTATATAGTAAAAAACCTCTCTACTGTAGAAGCAGACAGTCAGGAAGAATTCCTAGCCCGGGTATTGGAGATGGAAGTGAAACACCGGGAAGCAGAGAGAAAAAATAGATACTTAAAACAAGCTGGATTTGATGTCCTTAAAACCTTTGCCGATTACACTTTTGACCAGATAGAAATACCAGGAAGCATAGGAAGAGAAGACCTAAAAAATGCTACATTTGTAGAGAAGAAAGAAAATCTAATTCTCTATGGACCAGTAGGAACCGGTAAAACTCATCTGGCCACTGCCCTGGGAGTAGCAGCTTGTATGATGAATGGTAGAAAGGTTAAATTCTATAGTACAGCTGCCCTGGTGAATGAGCTCATTGATGCCCAAAGTAATGGAATGTTAAAGAAGTTCTTAAAGCCTATAGAACAAGCAGATCTATTGATATGTGATGAATGGGGTTATATCCCTCTGGATCTGGAGGGAGCTAAACTCCTCTATCAGGTCATAGCAGATTGTTATGAGAAGAAGAGCATAATACTAACCACTAATCTGGAATTCAGTAAGTGGAACAGTATCTTTTTTGATGAGAAGCTCACTAATGCCATTATAG
>NZ_JAAYFP010000003.1:0-8577 GCF_012728195.1 Candidatus Sordicultor fermentans | reverse complement strand
GCTATTATGAAAAGAAAAGGAGGGAAGGAAAAACTCATCGAAAAGCTCTTTTATGCCTGGCTAGACAGTATGTTAAGATTGTATATGCTGTTTTAAGAAAAAAACAAAAATTTAACTAAAGAGCATTGACATAGGAAGTTGACAGTAGCTTCTTTTTCCTGACGTTAAAATCCTCCATTTCCACATACTTCTGAACAGTTCGGAAGTTAAATCCTGTTTCTTGGGCTATTCTTCTCAATGATTTACCTTTTTCATTATGTTCAAATTTGATATGATATATTTGCTCCATTGTTAGCATCCTTTCTTTACCCCCTTTAGGTTCAGCATCTAAAAAGGGTAGTTTATTTTAAGGGTGCTGGCAATGGAGTTTCTATTTCCTGCTGTACTTTTTAACTTCCACTGTGCTGCATTTCTATTCTACCAAACACAGCTTTAGGGAAAACACATCATCGTGAAAGGGGTCAAAAGAGCGCCGAGGCCTTGAGTATAAACCCGGAGGTTGAAAAAGAAAAAATAAAGTTACTTCTTCTTTAAAGGTAAGGGCAAGAGAAAAGTCGTAAAAAATACCAGAGTGGCCAATATTACGATGGTTGCCCCAGGAGAAGTATCCAAATAATAGGATAAGGCAAGTCCTCCCAAGACACATCCTAAGCTATCGATAGAGGAAAGGACCAAAACCTTTCTGAGGTTTTTGCTCCACTGCAAGGCTGTGGCGGCAGGAATAGTTAAAAGTGCTGATACCAGTATAATTCCCACTATTCTTACAGAAATGACAATAAAAAGAGCAATTAAAGCAACGAGAAGATGGTTTAAGAAGCTGACCGGTAGCCCGATTACCCGGGCCATTTCCGGATCTAATATGGAGAGAATCAGTTCTTTAAAAAAGAAGTAGAGAGAAAAGGCAATTATTGCTCCTATCGCCAGAGATATTACTAAGTCCTCTCTACCTACTGCCAGTATATTTCCAAATAAATACCCGAAAAGGTCGATGTTATGCACTTCTTTTAGACCGATAAGTAGTATTCCTAAAGCCATGGTGCTGGTAAAAAAAATACCTACTGCAGTGTCTTCCTTTATCCGGTTGTTTTCGATGAGCATTGATATTCCTATCCCTACCGAGATGCAAAAAATTACCGCGGTTAAAATAGGGTCCCACCCTAAAAAATATCCTAAAGCTATACCCCCGAAAGCAGCATGGGATATCCCTGCCCCCATAAAAGAAAGCCTCTTTAAAACTACAAAAACCCCCAGCGTTGCTCCTAAAACCCCCACAATGAGTCCGATAAATAAAGCTCTTTGCATGAAAGTAAATCGTAAGATTTCCAACTCTTCACCTCTCGGGAGGTGTTTCCCGCACTACAATGTGGGGGATAGCACCATGGTGAAAGAATGCTGCTTCCCTGCCATACATTTCTTCCAGCACTCCTTCTCTTATTACCTCTTCCGGGCGGTCATGTTTTATCAACCTTCGGTTTAGGCAGGCAATACTATCGACATATTGAGCTACCACTCCCACATCATGAGAAACAGTGATGATGGTAATTCCTTGCTCATGGAGCCGAAGAAGGAGCTCGTAAAAACTTTCACTACTTTCTGGATCTACTGCTGTTGTGGGTTCATCTAAAATCAATATCTCGGGCTCAAGAGCCAGTGAGCGAGCAATCAAAATTTTTTGTCTCTGTCCTCCAGATAGTTCTCCAATTTGTTTTTTGCTCCATTCTTCCATTTTTACTTCTCTCAAGGCTTTTCTTACCATTTCCCAATCATGTGCCTGCGGTCTTTTCCCTAGGCCTATCAGGCCAAATCTTCCGGTCATCACAAACTCTTCTACAGTAATGGGAAAAGTGTAGTCAATCTGGGCAGTTTGAGGAACATAGCCAATTTTACTTCTCCACTTCCCCAGCTCTTCTACTCTTTTTCCCGCGATATACACTTCTCCTTTTTGAGGTTTCAAGAGTCCCAGAATTATTTTGAGTAAAGTGGTTTTCCCTCCCCCATTAGGTCCGATTATAGCCAGAAACTCCCCCTTTTTAACCGTGAGGTTTACATCTTCCAATACCTCAAGAGGGGGATAATAAAAAGAGACATTTTTTACTTCTATAATTGGCTCTTGCATCTTTATTCCATAGCCTCCAGGATTTTATTCAAGTTTTCTCTCATAAGCTCAAAATAGGGCTTTTCTGGAAAATATCCTAAAGGGTCAAGAAGGACAACTTGAGCGTTGGTCTCTTGAGCTAATACCTGGGCTATCTTTTGATTGAGCTGAGGTTCGGCAAAAATCACTCGAATATCTTCTTTTCTCATTTCTTCTATCAGATTTTTGAGCTCTCTAGGAGAGGGCTCTTTTCCGGGAGACTTTTCTATCACTCCTTTTAGTTCCAGGTTATAGTCTCGAGCTAAATAGTCCCAGGCAGGATGCTGGGCAACAAAAGAGCGCTGACGCAAATTTTGAACTTTTTCTCTAAACCAGTGGTCCAGCTCTGCGAGTTTTTGAATGTACTCCCCGGCGTTTCTCTCATAATAGGCACTGTTTTCCGGGTCTAAGGTAGATAGAGCCTGGCTTATATTCTTTACCATTATTTGAGCATTGGGAAGAGAAAGCCAAATATGGGGGTTGGCTCCTTCTCCTTCTTTTATGAGATTTATCCCCTGGTACAGGTAAAAGATGGGTTTCCCCTCTGCTACATTTTTAATTATTTCCTCCAGAAAGAAATCCAAGCCCAATCCCACGAGAAAAAAAGCCTGTCCTTCTTCTATCTTCCTAACATCGGAAGGACGAGGCTCATAGGTGTGGGGATCCGCTCCGTTAGGTATAAGCTGGAATATTTCTACTTTATCTTTTCCCACTTCCTGAACTAAACTACACAGGGGAGCAATGGATACTCCTATTGATAGCTTTTCTCCCCAGGAAAAAGAAGAAAAACCAGAAACCAAAATCAAAACCCCCAGAACCACTCGAAGGCATTTTTTCAAAATTTTTACCTCCCAATTGGTTAATAACTGTGAAAATTATACCATTCTGGAGAAGTACTTATTGAGGGATTTTAATTATAGCATCCTATAAACCCCTTATACCCCTTCTTTTTCATCACCCCGGTAACTTTCGAGTCGTTTTTAGCCTGCTTCTGAATGGTTTATCACCTTTTGTCGTCACCCTTGAATGGTTTTATGATAGAAGAAAGCGGATTCCCCGCTAAATTTCGGGAATGATAAAAGGAGAAACGGAATTGTCACGTAAAGCAAAAAGATAAACCGCAGATACCCTGGAGAAGGAAGAGGGGTGGAGTGCTGAGAAGAGGGATATTGCAATGAATTTTCCAAGGTACCATAGGGGGCTTTAAAGCAAGCCCCCGCCAATTTTTCACAAATTCACTACTACTTTAATTGATTCTTCTTTGTGCTCATGAGCAAATTGCAAAGCTTCCTGAGTTTTCTCTAAGGGGAAACGATGGGTGATCAGAGATTGGAGGTCTACTTTTCCGGCATTCAATAAATCTACACAACCAGGGTAAACGTTAGCATAACGGAAAATTCCCAGAACATCTAGTTCTTTATCTACCACTTTTAAAAGCTCAAAATCAAAATGAGTTTGAGAGGGGAGACCGATGAGAACTACTCTTCCTCCTTTTTTGGTAACCTCTACAGTTAGCTGAGAGGTGGAAACACTTCCCGCTGTTTCAAAAACCACGTCTACTCCTCGGCCCTGAGTTAGTTCTTCTACCTGAGCTTTTACATCTCCTTCTTTAGCATTTATAGTAAAATTAGCTCCCAATTCTTTCGCTTTTTTCAGGCGGAAGTCAAAAATATCCACCGCTATTATTCGGGTAACTCCTCGAGCTGAAAGAGCTTCGATAGTTACAAGCCCTATAGGGCCACTACCTAAAACCAGAGCCATCTCTCCCGGCTCTGCATGTGCCCGATGAGTGGCATATACTCCCACAGCCAGAGGCTCAACCAGTGCCCCTTCTTCAAAGCTCACCTTTTCTGCTATAGGATAGGTAAAATTAGCTGGGTGAGTTACATACTCACAAAAAGTACCGTCCACTGGGGGAGTAGCCCAGAAAACAACGTCAGGGCAGAGGTTATACCTTCCGGAGCGGCAAAACTCGCACTTTCCGCAGGGAATACCAGGTTCCATAGTAACCCGATCTCCAGGCTTTAAATTTTTAACTTTCTTTCCTATCTCCACCACTTCCCCGGCACATTCGTGACCCAGAATAAAGGGGGGCTTTACCACGTAGGCGCCGATTCTTCCCTCCACAAAGTAGTGAACATCAGAGCCGCATACTCCCACACTTTTTATCCGTACCAGCACCTCTTCTTCTCCAGGGATGGGAATAGGTAATTCTTCAATTTCTATTTGCCCAATCCCTTTCATAACTGCTGCTTTCATAGTTTGAGCCATATAATTTCCTCCTCTCAAGACACTGCTTCTATAATTTTAGTTAAGAAATATTCTTCCGGAACTGCTCCTTCAAAAGACACTCGCTCATTGATGACTATTTTGGGCACTGCTCTCACGCCATACCGATAAGCCAGGTGGGGAAATTCTTCCACCTCTATCATTGCTGAGCGTACCTTCTCTCCCTCTATAGCCATTTTGTGTCCTAAAACCACCGCTTGCGGACAATAAGGGCAGGTAACAGTTACAAAAGTCTGAATATCTACTTCCCGGGTAAGCGAAGAAAGAAAATCCTTACTCTCCTTCCTTAAATCCGTTTCTCCTCGTGAGACCCACACCAGGGTCTCTATAAAACCAGAAAATTCATATCCTGCTGGTATCCCATAAAAGCGAATACCATAGTCTTTTTCTTCTTCTACCACTATAGCTGGTATTTTATCGATGTCATAAAGATCTACTTTATCTTTATCTAAAAGAAAGTTATAAATCTCGAGATGCAGAAGGGGAGAAAGAGCCACTATCTCTTCTAAGAGCGAGCGCACGCTCTGGCAAGTTTCACATTCTAATTCCTGAGTAAAAAACTTCAGACTTACCTCACGAGATAAATTTTCTTTTAAAAAGTTAATCAGAGTTTCTTTATCTTTGTCCTGTAAAAACAAAATTGGTCACCCCCTATCCTAATATACTTTCCAATTTTCTCCGGAAACCAGGGAGATTGTCTAAGTCCCCGCCGGGACAGTCCTCACCATAACGCAAAAAGCCCTGACGGTCGACCAGAAACGCTGCCCATCGAGCCAGATAGCTTCTATCCCAAACTCCAAAAGCTTTAATCACTTGGGCAGAAGAGTCGCTCCACAAGGGAAAGGGAAGGTTGTTCTGCTCTATAAATTCTCGCTGAGCGAAGAAAGTATCTGAGCTTATAGGTATTAAAATACCTTTCTTTTTCTCTATTTCTTCTTTTAAAGAAAGGTAGCTAGGAAGCATCTGAGTTCCCTGAGGGCTAAAAACCGAATCAAAAAAGAGAATTACTCCTGCTTTACCCCGGCAGAGCTGGGAAAGAAGAACTGTATTACCGGTGGTGTCAGTTAGCCAACCATCAGGAGAAGGTCTATCCAGACAAAGTTTATTCTGCCACAGAAAATACAGGACTTCTTCCATAAAGAAAGGAAGATAATCGGGACCTTGAGCGGTAATAATATTTCCATCTACCATAACTGGTAGGTCGGTAAAATCTCCTCCTGCGTTATTCACGTCATCTTTAATAGATACAAGCCCTGCTATCCTTTTTCCTCTTACAATGTCAGCAGAGACCAGCACCCAGGGACCCCGAGAAATAGCTGCCACCAATTTTCCTCCCTGGTAGAATTCCCTGACTAAATTAAGCACTACAGGGAGACGACGCAGATAATCAGGAGCAAAACCACCGGGAATGATTACTCCGTCAAAATCTCGGGCGTTAATTAAAGAAATAGCCATTTCTGCCCGCGCCGGAAAACCGTGACGACCATAAAAAGTCTCTTCTACGTTGATTCCTACCAATTTTGCCTCTATTCCCGCTTCTCGCAAGCGAAGCAAAGGATACCATAACTCCAACTCTTGATATTGACTTTCTACCAAAACTATTATCCGACGCACAGCCAATTTTTAACCCTCCTTTTCCTTTAACTCTCGCTTCATGCTCTGAAGACGCAAAAAATGTTTTTTCTCTTCCTCAATAACTTTATCTAACCATTCTCTTTTCTCCGGGGAAACCATGGGAATAAGTCCTTGATAAAAAAGGATACTTTCTTTCTCTATCTCTATGCCCACTTCTAAGGCATCCTCCATTTTTATCCCTGCAGGGGTAAGGTTTACCCCTTTTAGTACTTTGTCCAGAATTCCACTTTCTACAATTGCCCCCAGATAGTTGACACTCTCGTCAGTAGTAGAGAAGAGAATTTCTTGGCCTTCATTAAGCTCTTTCTGAAGATTAGTGAAAAATTCCAGGTGCTTTTTTTCTTCTTCTTTTAAGAAGGAAAAAACTTCTCGTGCTGAGGAAGAGGAAGTTAACTGTGCTAATCGGTTATAAAAATCTATACCCCTTCTTTCTAACTCTTTAGCCATTTCCAGGATTTCAGAGGGAGAAAAACGCAATGCCACCTCTATCACATCCCTTCTTATATTTAACTATGGTGTGAGGGAGATATCTCCCTCACACTTATTATTGCTTTCATCACTGTGCGCATCACTTGATGTACGTGCCTCACCCAGCTTAATTTTAGATTTATCTTGTGTAGGCACTATTCCTTAAGCTGCAAGTATCCAGAAGATACCTTGCTCCTTGATAATCATTATCAAGCTTGGCCCGCACTACCCAGAAGTTCGCATTTGGAAATGTACATTTTCTTAAGTTCTTCCCGCGCATAACCCAGATATTTGCGCGGATCGAATTCCTTGGGATTTTCAGCTAAATATTTTCGAATCATAGCTGTCATTACCAATCGCCCATCGGAGTCGATGTTGATTTTGCATACTGCCGATTGAGCAGCACGACGGACCTGGTCTTCAGGTACACCAACGGCATCTTCCAACGCTCCTCCATATTGATTGATAATATCTACGTATTTCTTCAAGACCGAAGAGGCTCCATGGAGCACAATTGGAAAACCAGGAAGTCGGCGCTCCACCTCTTCTAAAATATCAAAGCGGAGAGTGGGAAAAGGCTCGCCAGGTTTTAGCTTAAATTTATAGGCTCCGTGAGAGGTGCCGATGGAGATAGCTAAACTATCTACCCCTGTCCGGCCCACAAAATCCTCCACCTGGGCTGGGTCAGTATAGTGGGAAACTTCAGAAGAAACGTGTTCTTCAATCCCGGCTAAAACTCCTAGCTCTCCCTCTACAGTCACATCACGAGGATGGGCATAGTCCACTACTTTTTTGGTTAGAGCCACATTTTCCTCATAAGGAAGATGAGAACCATCAATCATCACATTGGAAAATCCAGAGTCTACACAGGATTTTACTAACTCAAAAGAATCTCCATGATCCAGGTTCAAAGCGATAGGGATATTGCTTCCCATTTCTCGAGCCATCTCAACTGCTCCAGGAACCATATAGCGCAACAGGGTTTGATTGGCATACTGACGGGCACCCTTGGAAATTTGCAAAATCACTGGTGAATTACATTCTACACAGGCAGTGATGATGGCCTGTAGCTGTTCCATGTTATTGAAATTATAACCTGGTACGGCATATTTTCCAGCCATAGCCTTTTTGAACATTTCCCGAGTATTGACCAATCCCAGCTCAGTAAAATGAACAGCCATTATATTTCCTCCCTTTTTCGATTTATATTATTATCTTATAAGTAATTCTCTCCTATTTTACAACTTTCTTCAAGGGGTATGTAGATCTATGATAAAATATGAGGAAAATACGGAGTAGCTTGTGACAGAACTATGAGGGAAAGAATCCCCTTATAACTCCTTTTTTTGGTTTTTGCAAGAAACTCTCTCCTATCATTGTGTGAAGTTCTTTTTTTGATTGTTTTGAGGGACTTCCTTTTGTCTGCGAGGAGTGACAAGCAACCTCTCTTTTCTGCCATCGTGAGTACGGCGAGTTGGTATTTCTCTTTTAATAACTTTCAAGCTTCATCATACTAAAAACTTGGGATTGCTACAAAACGGCAGGGGAGGCATCCCCCTATTTTCTTAGGTAAATCACCGAAGCGGGGTTTATGAGCCTTTAGGAGAAGACTATAATTTTTCTTGAAACCTTTCCTAAATGGGTTGTTCTATTTAGCCATGATACTGTCTATCTAATACTTAATGGAGAGAGTTTCAAAAGCTAATAGTAGAGGAAAAAATAAAAATATCCCTACAAAATGGGTTGACACCATCCTCCTACCTTTACATCTTTAACTCCTAATGGAATTGTGATACCAATTTTCCCTCTGGCCATGGTGGTAAGGCCTCCTTTTCTAGCTTCTGGATCTGGTCTTTACCACCATACTTCTTTTTAGATATTTTTCCACACACTTTATTATAGAGCCCTCGGAGGGTTGACTTTAAGAATAAGTGCTGTAGAATAAAAACAAAGTTTTTTGTGAGTTTTCTTGTGAGCTTTTTCTTGATAGGGGGTGATAGATAGAACATTCATAATAGTTATGGCCTCGAGTTTTTCTATCAATTTTGGGT
>NZ_JAAYFP010000129.1:0-24089 GCF_012728195.1 Candidatus Sordicultor fermentans | reverse complement strand
ATAGGGACAGCTTTTAGTCTGCGCCTGACTATGATTTTTGTTCCCCTATTTCTCATTTTGATGTTTTTATTTCAGCAATGGTTAGCTACAATAGGTAGAAGAAGTGCTATGGTTTTTGATAGCTATCAAAAACCATAGCATCCAGCAAAACTGGTTAAAATGTTAAAAACTTTAAAAAGTAAATTATATTGGAAGTCAAAAACTCAAGGTTGCTATGCTGGGACGATTTTCCCCAGCGTTATAAGTTTGTAGTTTTTCAATCTGTTGTGCTTTTTAGTCTTACGCCGTAGGCTGTTTGTTTTTTTCTTTTGGGGGTTATGAGGGGGTTTACCCCCTCATAGTCATTGTAATGGATTTTGTGGTTAACTATAATGGAAATGAGGTAATGAGATATGAACGATATTCAATACTGGGAAGAAAAACTAGATAGTTTTGATTATGAAGAGCGTTGGAATGCTTTTTTGAAATTAGTGGAAAAAGCTAAAAAAGGGGAGATAATCCTTCCCCCTCCTTCTCCTCGAGTTAATCTTCATTTTCACACCTTCTTTTCTTTTAATGCTTATGGTTATTCACCTTTACACGTCATTTGGAAAGCCAAAGAGCTGGGTTTGAGCATGGCGGGAAGCGTGGATTTTGATGTTCTTGATGCAGTGCCTGAATTTCAGCGAGGAGGGCTGGAAGTAGGTTTGCCCTTTTCCTCAGGTATTGAAACTCGAGTTCATCTTCCGGAGTTTCCCGATAAGGAGTTTAGTTCTCCCCATGAACCGGGGGTGGCTTATTATATGGGTAATGGTTTTACCCGCCTTCCTGATAAAGGTAGTGAAATAGAGCAAATTCTTTTGAGTCTAAAAAAAATTGCCCAGACCAGAAATCAGAAAGTAATAGAAAAAGTCAATGCTTACTTAGGTAAAGTGCAAATTGACTACCAAGAGGATTTGTTACCTCTTACCCCCTCCGGCAACCCCACCGAGAGACATATAGTTCTTGCTTATGCTCTAAAAAGTGAAGCTTTGATCCCCGATGAAGAGGAAAGAGCAAAGTTCTGGGGAGAAAAATTGGCTATGGAAAAAGAAGAAGTTAAGAAACTCTTCCGGGATAAAGCTACTTTTTATGACTTTATCCGCAGTAAGCTCATCAAATTTGGAGGGGTGGGTTATGTAAAACCTGATGCCGGGGATTTTCCGTCGCGATCGGAAGTTAATAAAATGATTTGGGGGTTAGGAGCTATACCTTCTTTTTCTTGGTTAGATGGGACTAATAGTGGAGAAAGAGACCCGGAAATGCTCTTGGAATTTTGTTTGGCTAATGGCGTAGAGACTATCTTTCTCATTCCCGACCGAGCCTGGAATATCCCTTGCGAGGAAGAAAGAAAGATAAAATTAGCTAAGCTCTATGAAATAGTAGAAGAAACAAAAAAAAGAGATATGCCTGTTTTTGTGGGAACAGAGCTTAATCGTTATGGGCAAAAATTGGTTGATGACTTTGACTCTCCCTATCTTGAACCTCTTGCCCCTCACTTTTTAGAGAGTGCCTGGGTTCTGTGGGGACACGTAGTTATGGAGATGAGCTCTCGGAGAGGTTATACAAGCGATTGGGCTAAAGAAAATTTCTCCAACCGGCGGAAGAGAAATAAATTTTTTGCCTCTTTAGGGAAAAACACTCCTGCTGAAGAAAAGGCAATTAAACAAGTGGGAGAGGAATCTACTTCTCGCTTGCTTCAGCAATTTGGAGAGTAGTTATGGTTGTGGTAGTCACTCCTAACCCTTGCGTGGATAAAACTTTGTTTATTAAAGAGAACCACTGGGGAGAAAAAATCCCGGTTCAAGAGATGCAAGAAGTGGCGGGAGGAAAAGGTTCTAATGTATCTCGAGTTCTTAAAACCTGGGGTGAGGAGGCAAAACATCTTTTATTTTTAGGAGGTTATACCGGGAATAGAGTTAAAGAATTATTAGAAGAAGAAAAAATCGATACCTATCCGGTAGAAATTGAATCCTTTACCCGAGTGGTTACCACTGTAGTGGATGAGAGATGGCAACAAACTGCATATTTTGAGCCCGACCCCCAAGTAAAAGATGAAGAATTAGAGAATTTTATCACCTGCTTTCGGGAGCTGGAAAAAGAGGGAGAAATTTTTTTATTCTGTGGAAGTGTTCCTCCCTCTATTCCTTCGGTATATCGAGAGTTAGGAAAGAGGGTAAGCTCGGGGAAGAAAGTTATAATAGATAGTAGAGGAGAGGCGCTCAGATTAGCTTTAGACACCTCTCCTTGGCTTTTAAAGATGAATTGGGAAGAGGCAGAAACTACCTGGGGAAGAAAAATAGAAAGCCAAGAAGATTTGAAGCAATTTTTTGACTTTATCTCATCTCCCGGAAGCGAGAAAATCATCCTTACTCGAGGAGAAAAGGGAGTAATATTAAAAGATGGAGGAGAAATCTATTTTGCTTTATCTCCTCGGGTTCGAACAGTGAATCCAGTAGGTTCTGGTGATGCTTTTTTAGGCGCTTTTGTTTATGCTCTTCAAGCAGGGTTGAGCCTTGTAGAATGTTTGCGCTGGGGAGCAGCAGCAGGGGCTTGTAATGCCCGAGTTTGGGATGTTTGTCGATTAGAAAAAAAGGAAGTAGAAGAGATGAAAGAAAAAGTAATAGTGGAGAAAGATTTATAGTTAAAGACAGTTTACGCCGTAAACTGTAAAAGCAAAATAGATAAAAAAGCTAAAAACTATAACGCTGGGGGAAAGTACCCCCAGCGTGCTTGCGGCGCTAAAAACAAAAAATTAAAGACAGGATACAAAAACAAAAGATTACTGAAGAAGTTATAGTATCCCTAATGTTTTACTGTCGTTTGACTTTCGACATAATTTGCTTTTTGAAGTTTTAGCAGTTTAACAGATTTTGCGGGATACTATAACTTCATTGTGGTAGAATAAATTAAAAGCTTTTTAAGGAGGTAAGAAAATGGCTGAATTTTTAAATCCTTTCAGCGGTCTAACTCCCGATAAGAAAATGAGTTTATCAGAACTCATCCGGGCTATTCGTCTTAGTATAGCAGCAGAAGAGGAAGCCATTCATCTTTATACTGCTCAAGCCGATGCTACCGACCATCCTCTGGCCAAGAAAGTATTACTCGATATTGCTGACGAGGAACGAGTTCATGCTGGGGAGTTTTTGCGTTTGCTGCAAATTCTTACTCAGGATGAAGACCAGTTCCTGGCTGAGGGAAAACAAGAGGTGGAGGAAATGCGAGAAGAACTGTATCAAGAAGGAAAAATTGTAGAGGGAGAGCCTCCTACTGTGGGACCTCTCAAAGAGAGCTGAAAGGAGGGTAAGAGATGGCTAATAAATACTTAAGTCGGGAAGATGCTCCTTTAACCCCTCAAGTTTGGGAATTGCTGGATAGAACCATGATAGAGGTGGCTAAAGCTTATCTTTCGGGGAGACGAATCCTTTCCTGGGAAGGTCCTTTTGGTTTAGGACTAAAATTCGTCTCTTTGTCTAATATTTCAGAGGGAGAAGGGGTTTCACTGAGCCAGGCTCTTTCTTTAGTGGAAATCCAGAGGTCTTTCCGGTTGAGAAAAATGGATTTAGCCAATTATGAAAGAGAAAGAGTGACTATAGACTTAACGCCTCTTGTTGAAGCTACTCGGGAATGCGCTCGCCAGGAAGACGAGATTATTTTTCAAGGACTGACGGGTATTCCCGGTCTTCTGACTGTTACAGGAAGCCAAAAAATGAAACTGTCTTCCTGGGAAGAGACAGGTGAAGCGGCAAATGATATCATTCAGGCTGTTACCCTTCTTGATGAGGGAGGATTTCATGGCCCCTATACTCTGGCTTTAGCACCAAAGCGCTACAATCTCCTTTTGCGGATTTATAGTCAGGGAGCTAAAACAGAACTGGAACATCTGAAGGAAATAGTAGGAGATGGGGTAGTAAAGGCTCCTTTCCTCAAAAAGGGAGGAGTAATATTAGATTCTAACAAAAACTATGTTTCCTTAGTGGTGGGTCAGGATATGACTGTAGGATTTATCGGGCCTGAGGAAGGAGATTTAGTTTTCAATATCTCTGAGAGCATAGTTCCTCTTATCCGGGAACCTCAAGCTATTGGTATTCTGGAAGAATAAGTGGCAAAAATCAAGAATTGTACACCCTGTAAGTCCGCAGGGAGACAATTACAATTGTCTCCCTGCCTAAAGCAAGATTGTTTTGCGAAGCATTCAACGGGTTTCAACTGACTGAAGACTTCTGGCATCTTTCGTTATCTCCCTTTCTTTTATTAGTAGGTTAATTTGCTTTGCTCTTTGCTCTGAGTTATTTTCTGTTATAATTTATAAAAAAATAATGGGAGAGATAAAATCTTGAACTACGGGGTTTTTGGTCAAACGGGTTGAACAGTAAGAGAAGTCAGTTTTGCGCCTGGGCTATTGGAAGTGGATTAGGAAAGGTAGAAGAAGAGGCTATCTGAGTAGCATTACGTGCTGTTTCTTCACTTTTATTTTCAGTTATAATCGGGAAGGCTTGAATGCTCTTGTGGATAGAAGTTTCTCTAACTTGGGTGCAGAAGCTATAGGCCTTTTGCAGCTCCGTTCCTTTCTGTAGAACTTTACTGTAACTCTGAAGCTTTTGATATACTGGATGAAATAGTTAAAGGGAAATGAATTCTTATGTTTCCCGAAGTTGCTACGGTTATTCCCGGAGCTAAAGACCCAGAACAAGTCGAGAAAACTCTTGAGCATCGGAACTTTCTCTGTTTTTGAGGAGGTTGCGGAGAAAATAGCGGAGATTCACAATAATTATGTTAAAGAAGAAGTCCACTACTGGTGGTAAAATAAAGGATTAAAGCGGAGTCTCCGGGGTTTTAGAATTAAACTACGAAGAGGAAGTAGAAAATGAAAGAATTGGAATTTCAAGAGATAGTTCAACAGGTAGAAAAGGCATTAGAAGAGCTGAATATAATCAGTCCCCAACTACTTAGAGAGAAAATGTTAGAAGCTTTAGCAGCTGAAGACAATGATTTAGCTCGAGAAATGTTATCACAGGTAATGGAAAATTACGTGGTAGCGGAAGAGCGACATCTTCCTCTCTGCCAGGATACGGGAATGGTGATGGCTAAAGTGGAAAAAGGAGAAGAAATAAGAATTAAGGGAGGAAGCTTGCGCCAGGCACTGGATGAGGCTATAAGGAGAGCTTATAAAAATAATTATTTTCGAAAGTCCATAATGTCTGACCCTTTCTTTGGTAAGAATACTGGAGATAATACTCCAGGCGTTTATTTCTTTGAACTAGAAGAAGGAGATGAGCTTCGCATAGATCTTCTGGTTAAGGGTGGAGGATGCGATAATATCAGCTCTTTGGGAATTTTAGAACCGGGTAGCAAACCAGAAGAGGTAGAGAGATTTGTTCTCAGGGAGCTGGATACAAAGGGAGGGCAAGCTTGCCCTCCTCTTATTGTAGGAGTAGGAATAGGTGGTAATGCTCCCTATGCTCTTTATCTCGCATCTCGAGCTTTATCCCGCCCTCTAGGAGAAGCCAATCCCGACCCTCGCTATCGGGAATTAGAGGAAAAATGGCGAGAAGATATCAACCGACTGGGAATTGGTCCTCAAGGAGTGGGAGGAAAGACTACCTGTCTAGAAGTCCGAATAGAAACCTATCCTTGTCATATAGCCAGTTTCCCGGTGGGTTTAGTGTGCAGCTGTCATGTTTTCCGTCAGAAAACCTTGAAATGGTGAAGCAAATGGAAGGGAAGAAAGAAGTAATTCTAAAAACTCCTCTTTCGGTGGAAGAGATTAAATTTTTGCGAGCAGGTGATAAAGTTCATTTAAATGGAGTTGTCTACGTGGCTCGTGATTTAACTCATCAACGCCTGATAGAGGACCTGGAAAAAGGGAAAGAACTTCCCTTTTCTTTTTCGGGATCAGTTATTTATTATGCTGGTCCCACTCCTGCTCGCCGAGGAGAGATAATAGGGTCAATTGGTCCCACCACCAGTAGCCGAATGGATAAATATCTGGAATATTTTCTGCAAAAAGGTTTGCGGGCGACCATTGGAAAGGGGGAGAGAAGAGAGGAAGTGAAGGAACTTTTAGAGAAATATGGAGCCCTTTATTTACTGGCTTGCGGAGGAGCAGCAGCTTATCTTTCCACTTTTGTAGTAGAAAAAGAAGTGTTGGATTACGAAGACCTGGGAGCTCAAGCTCTTTTGCGCTTGAAAGTGGAACAATTTCCCCTTTTGGTAGCTTATGATGCTCAAGGAGGAGATATTTTTAAAGAGGGGAAAATAAAATATCGTAATCTTGCTTTATATAATGAATACTGATATAAGGGAGGTTGTAAAAAATGTTCTGGGATATAATCTTTCTTATCCTCATTTTTAGTATTTACCTGCCTGCTTTGCAGAAGAAGATGATTGAGCAGCAAAGAATGGCAGCGATTAAGAGTTTGGAGAGAAAAAGGAGATCGCGGGTAATTGCCATGATCCACAGGCAAGAATCAGTTAGCTTTTTAGGTCTACCTATAGCACGCTATATTAATATTGAGGATTCAGAAAAAATATTGCGAGCTATTCATCTTACTCCTGAGGATATGCCCATTGATTTGATTCTCCACACTCCCGGAGGGCTGGTACTTGCTGCTCAACAAATTGCTTGTGCTATAAAAAGGCACCCGGCTAAAGTTACAGTGTTTATTCCTCATTACGCTATGTCGGGAGGAACGCTGATTGCTCTGGCAGCAGATGAGATAATTATGGATCCCAATGCTGTTTTAGGACCTGTCGATCCTCAAATAGGTACAGTTCAAGCTCAATACCCGGCTGCCTCGATTTTAAAAGCTCTGGAAGAGCCTAACCCCAATCGGGATGATCAAACCTTAATTTTAGGTGATATTGCTCGCAAAGCTATTAATCAGGTTTATCAGGTAGTTTTAAATTTAGTTGATGAACGTCTTCCTGAGGAAAAAGCCCGGGAGTTAGCCAGGATTTTGTCCGAGGGTCGATGGACTCACGATTTTCCCATTACTTTAGAGATGGCAAAAGAATTAGGACTTCCAGTGCAAGAGGGTTTACCAGACGAGATTTACCAGCTTATGGACCTTTATCCTCAACCACAACAGCAACGGCCTTCCGTGGAGTATGTTCCTGCTCCTTATGCTCCTCACCGTCGACCCACAGGAGGAAAAGAAAAAGTTGAGTAAAGGATGTGAATATTATGGGTAAGAAGTTAATCATTACTGAGAAACCTGGTGTGGCTCAGGATATAGCCCGTGCTTTGGGTAAAATGAAGAAGAAGAAGGAATACTGGGAGAATGAAGATTATATTGTTACGTGGGCAGTTGGACACTTAGTGACTTTAGCTGAACCAGAAGATTATGATAAAAAACTGAAAATGTGGCGTCTTGCTCTGTTACCGGTTGTGCCGGATGAATTTAAGCTGAAAGCCATAGAAGGAGCAGAAGAAAGGTTAGAGGTTATCAAAAAACTCATTAATTCTAAAGAAGTGGAAGTGATAATAAATGCTTGTGATGCAGGTAGAGAAGGAGAGCTAATCTTCCGCTATATTTATGAATTTTTAGCGGGTAGCAAACCAGTTTACCGCCTTTGGCTTTCTTCTATGACTCAAGAGGCTATAAAAGAGGCTTTTTCCCATCTTAAACCCGGAGATGATTATGAACTTTTAGCTCAGGCAGCCAAGTGTCGTTCAGAGGGGGATTGGTTGGTAGGCATCAATGGCACTCGAGTGTTTACTGCTCGCTATAAAACTCTGCTTTCTGTAGGAAGAGTGCAAACTCCTACTCTGGCTATTTTGGTTGAAAGAGAAAGAGAAATAGAAAAATTTGTTCCCGTTCCTTACTGGGAAATATTCGCTGAATTCTCTTCCCCCTCTGGTTCTTACCGGGGGAAATGGGAAAAAAAGGAAGACCGAGTTTGGGAGAAGGAGAAAGCTCAATCAATAGTAAATAAAGTTAAAGGTCAAGAGGGGAAAGTAGCTGAATACAAGGAGCGTAAGGTTAAAGAACCTCACCCTCTTCTCTATGACCTTACTGAATTACAAAGAGATGCCAATAAACTTTTTGGTTATTCAGCTAAACGCACTCTGGATAGTGCTCAAAGACTCTATGAGCGTCATAAACTGATAACTTACCCTCGCACCAACTCTCGCTATCTTTCTCCTGATTTAATTTCCCAGGTAGAGAAGTGCTGGCGTATGTTAGCAGAGTGTGATTTTGCAGAATGGGTAAAGGAAGAATTTCCTCGAGGGAAAGCTCTAAAGGATAAAAGAATATTTGACAAAAGCAAAGTTTCCGACCACCATGCCATTATCCCCACCGGGGAGAAAATTGATTGGGAAAGTTTAAGTGAAAATGACAGTAGAATCATGAATTTAATCGTAAAAAGATTTATTGCCTCTTTTTATCCTGAAGCAGTTTGGGTTCATCGTAGTATCAAAACTGTGGTGGAGGATGAGAAATTTGTTAGCAAATCTAAAGTTCTTCTGGAGGCAGGTTGGAGGGCAATTTATGGAAAAGAAGAGGGAGAGGAAGAAGACTTCTTACCCGCAGTTGAAAAGGGAACTACAGTGAAAACGGAAAAAGCCTGGATGGAAGAAAAAGAAACCAAAGCCCCTCCTCGCTATACTGAAGCTACTCTTTTGTCAGCTATGGAGGGAGCAGGCCGGTTTGTAGAGGATGAAGAGCTACAGGAAATATTGAAAGAGGGAGGTATTGGTACTCCAGCCACCCGGGCAGCCATAATTGAACGATTAATACAAGTAGGTTATGTGGAAAGGAGTGGTAAAACCCTTATACCCACTCCCAAAGGGAAAGAGTTAATAAATTTGATAGAAAATATACCAGTTCCCGAGCTATCATCTCCTCAACTTACCGGAGAATGGGAAAAAAAGCTCAACCAGATTGAGAAAGGGGAATTCTCTCGAGATACCTTCATGGAGGAAATTAGAAAATTTACAGTGGAAATGGTAGAAAAAGTTAAAAGTATGGAGGACCGGGGAGAAAGAGAAAAGATGTCTATGCCTGTTGGGAACTGTCCCCTTTGTGGAGCTCCAGTCCATGAAAATCGTAAATCTTTTAGCTGCTCCCGATGGAAAGAAGGTTGCCCATTTACCATTTGGAAGAAGATAGCGGGAAGATTTATTAACCGCCAGGAAGCTCAAAAATTAATTACCACGGGTAGAACGGACAAGCTTTACGGCTTTAAGTCCCGTAAAGGCAAGAAGTTTTCTGCTTATCTGGTTCTTCAGGAAGAAGGGAAGGTAGAATTTGAATTTTCTACCCGAGAAGCTTCCTCCGGTGTTTCCTAACACTTTTAAGAAGTTTTTTAGGAAACCAGGATGTAGATGTCAAAAAAATCGATTATAATAGTGCAGGAATTGATTTGATGCTTTCACTAATTATACGAGAGGCGGAAAGAGAGAACAGTTGAGTAAGTTTGTAATCCGAGGCTCAAAACCTTTACAAGGAGAAGTACAGATAGGAGGAGCTAAAAACGCCGCTTTACCCATTTTAGCAGCAACCTTATTAGCTGATTCTCCTTCTTTAATTAAAAATGTTCCCCATCTTTTAGATGTAGAGACCATGTTCTCAGTTCTGGAAAGTTTAGGGTGTAAAGTGGAAAAGGTGGGAGAACATGCCTACCGGATTTCTCCTGCTTTATACAATACCAGTGAAGCTCCTTATGAACTGATTCGTAAAATGAGAGCTTCTTTCCTGGTGACCGGTCCTCTTATTGCCCGTCATGGCCGCGCTCAAGTTCCTCTTCCTGGAGGGTGTGCTATTGGTTCTCGCCCTATTGACCTTCATCTTAAAGGTTTTAGCCATTTGGGAGTAGAAATATCCATGCACTCTGGTTACGTAGAAGCATGGGCATCTCAGCTCCATGAAGGAGAAGTTTACTTCGATTTTCCCAGTGTAGGAGCAACGGAAAATGTTATGATGCTGGCTGCTACTATCGAGGGAGAAACGGTTATATCTAATGCAGCTTGTGAGCCAGAAGTGGTGGATCTGGCTAATTTCATTTCTTTAATGGGAGCAGAAATCGAAGGAGCAGGCACTGATACTATAGTCGTGAGAGGTACTAAAAATTTGCATGGGTGTGAATATACTATTATTAATGATAGAATTGAAGCAGGTACTTTTTGTGTAGCGGCAGCTATCACCCGGGGTAGGGTAGAGATAAAAGGAGTAGAATACTCTTCTCTTCGCTCGGTAATTACTAAATTAGAAGAGATTGGAGCGGTGGTAGAAAGAAAAGGGGAAGACAGCATCTTTGTGATCTCAGAGAATAGACCTAAGGCCGCTAATATTAAAACTATGCCTTATCCTGGTTTTCCTACTGATATGCAGGCTCAGTTTATGGCTCTTCTTTCTTTAGCAGAAGGCGTAAGTGTGATTACTGAAACAGTTTTTGAGAGTCGTTTTGCTCACGTGGGAGAACTGGAAAGAATGGGGGCTAAAATTCGAGTGGAAGGAAGAAGCGCAGTGGTTACTGGGGTAGAAAAATTGGCTGGAACTCAAGTTACTGCTCCTGATCTTCGAGCCGGAGCAGCCTTGGTTCTGGCTGGTCTAGCTGCCGAAGGAGAAACTGAAGTGTATGGAGTTTTACATATCGACCGAGGTTATGAAAACTTAGAAACCAAGCTTCGCTCTTTAGGAGCTTCTATAGATAGGTGTGATGAATAAAACGGGAGGAATTATTTATGTGGAATAAGAGATTAGGAATTGATCTGGGTACTGCTACCACTTTGATTTACGTTTACGGGAAGGGTATAGTTTTGAACGAGCCATCAGTGGTGGCTATATCCAAAAATACTAACGAGATTTTAGCTATTGGTAGAGAGGCCTGGGAAATGATTGGTAAAACTCCCGAATATATAGTAGCTCATCGTCCTCTTCGGGAAGGAGTAATTAGTGATTATGAAGTTACTCGGAGAATGCTCACTTACTTTATTCAACAGGTATGTGGTAAGAGTCTCTTTAAACCTGATGTGGTGGTGTGCACTCCTTCGGGAGGAACAGGAGTAGAAAAAAGAGCAGTACTGGACGCTGCATATCGAGCGGGAGCAAGAAGAGCCTACCTTATAGAGGAGCCTATGGCTGCTGCTTTAGGTGCGGGTATAGATATCACTGGCTCTTCGGGGAGCATGGTGATTGACATTGGTGGAGGTACTACTGATATTGCTGTTCTTTCCCTGGGAGGGGTGGTAGCCAGTCAATCGGTAAGAGTTGCTGGAGATCAATTAGATGAGGCTATAACTAAACATTTACGGAAGAAATTTAACCTCCTGATAGGGGAAAAAACGGCGGAGGTTATTAAAATCGAAATTGGCTGGGCAGTTCCTCCTAAAGAAGAAAAAACTCTTAAAGTTAAGGGTAGAGATTTAGTTTCTGGTTTGCCAAAGGAAATCTCTCTTACTTCTTCAGAAATATATAAATGTTTGAGTGAACAGCTTTCCTCTATAATAGAAGCAGCTCGGTCGGTGCTGGAAAAAACCCCTCCAGAAATAGCTGCTGATATTGGAGAAAAAGGTATCTGTTTAACCGGAGGAGGGTCTCTTTTACGAGGAATAGATGAGATGCTCAGTAAAGCCTTGGGCACCCCGGTATATGTTGCAGAAGACCCCATTTCCTGTGTAGCTTTAGGAGCGGGTAAAGTATTAGATTACCTGAAATTGCTAAGAGATGGACTCCTCTATACTAAAAGGGAGAAGTAATTAGAATTGATTGCTCAGTTTAAGAGACGGCGCTGGTTTATTCTGATTCTTACCTGTTTTCTCCTGGGGCTATCTTTCCCGGTAGAAAGCGCTTCTATCTCTTATTTTCCTTTTTCTCAAATTAAAAGAGGCATGAAGGCGGTAGGTAAGACCGTTTTTTATGGTACTGAAGTTGAAGATTTTCAGCTGGAAGTAATGGATGTAGTGGAAGGAAAGAAAGTAGAAGAAAGCTACTTTGTGGTTAAGGTAACAGACAAAAAACTTGAGGAAATGGGTGGAATATCGGCGGGGATGAGTGGTTCTCCGATTTTTATCCGGGGTAAAATAGCCGGAGCTCTTTCTTATAGCTGGGAAACCAAAGATAACCTGGTAGGAGTGGTGACACCCATAGAGGCTATGCTTCCTTTGTGGGAGGAAGATTTGTGGGAGGAGGAAGCTATTCAGGGGGAAGAGGTGATCCAGGAGGAAAAGCCTATTTCTTTTTCCCCTCTTGTTCCTGAGTCAACGATTTTCGTTTTGGGTTTGGGAGAAAGAGCTAGTAGTGGAGTAGCTAACAAATTGAGAGAGCGCTTCTGCCTGAAAGAGATTTTTACTGTTCCTGTACTTTCGTGGGGTAAAAAAAGAACTTCAGAGAATGATTCTTTGCAACCTGGAAGTGCCATAGGCATTCAATTGGTGAGGGGAGATGCTGAAGTAATGAGTATTGGGACTCTTACCTTACGCGATGAAGATCGGATATTAGCTTTAGGACACCCCTTTTTGCATCGAGGGGAGGCCAATTATTTTCTTTCCTCAGTATATGTGAATTTCAGTTTGCAAGGAGCCAATCTACCTTTCAAAGTGGGAAAGGTAATAAAAGAGGTAGGGATTATTGATCAAGACCGGAGTGCCGGGGTAGCAGGCAAGATAGGAGTAATGCCAGAGGTAAGTAAAATTGTAATTAAGGTCAGGAATGAAGGTAAAGAGGAAAGAGAATACAGCTTTGAAGTGGTGAGGGATGAAGATATATTAGTAGATATGCTACCTGAGCTGGTTTTAGACGCTATTGATCGGAGTATAGATTCTCAAATGTCCGGTAGCGCAAATGTCAATCTTAACCTGGAAGGAGAAGACTTTTCCTGGCAGGAAGAGTTTTTTTGGATAAGCGATTCAGATATTGCTAGTGCCACTTCCAGTGGCTTAGGAGAGGTATTCAAAACTATTTTGAATAATCCTTGTCGAAAGCTCAATTTAAGTGAGGTGAGTATAGAAGTAGATGTAATCTCCGGTATTCAACATGCCTGGCTTACTTCTTTAGATTTACCCAAAGTTATTGGACGGAACAAAGAAATGGAAGGAAAAGTAAATTTGTTTCTCTGGCGGGAAGGAGAGAGGGGCGTTAGCTTTCCTTTTCTTGTACCAGCAGATTTTCTACCTGGTGCAGCAGAGATTACTGTCAGAGGTAAAAGCAGTGGTAATCTGGAATTGGAGACTAATAAAGAAGAAGCAAGTTTCTCTTCCTCTCTTTATGATTATTTGCAGAAGCGATTAGATAACCTTCATAGCGAAGGGTTGGTAGTAGAGATATTCAGCAAAGCAGGTTCTTTTCCGCAAGATGAGAAAGTTTACTTTACTCAATGGGTGGGTCTTCCTCTGATTTTAGAAGGAAGTGTTTCTGAGGAAGTGTGGATTAGATAAGTTGAGAAAGTGGGCTCTGCTTGGGCTTTGTTTTTTTTTGAGTTTTTGTTTTATTTGGTTTTATGGTCAAAAAAGAGTAATTGATTACTTTACTATCCGGTTTCCTTCTGAACTGGAGAAGAAAGTAAAAAGCGAAATAAATATCGAAAAGTTTTCCTTTCGCTTTCCTAACCAGCTCCGATTGCAGGGAGTTAGTGGGAGGGGAGAAGATTTCTCTTTTTTTGTTTCTAGAGCTATTTTGCAATGGGACTGGCGGTATTTCTTTGGTGCTTCACCTTCTGAGAAAGCCTTTTATTTGTTCTTAGAAGAAGTAGAATTGTCTTCTTCTCAGAAATTTCTTCAAAAATTACCTTCTTTTTCTCTTTCTTTTCTTCCCCCGGGAGAGATAAAAATCAAAAAGATAAAATCGCTTCAGTTTTCTGGGGAAGAGGTTTCCTTAAGAAAGGATAGAGAGGGTAAACTATCTTTGGGAATTTCTCTTCCTTCCGGGAGAGTGGAGGGTATTTTCCGGGAGGGAGATAACCTCCACTTTAACTTTAACCTGGTATCAAGTAATTTACCCTTTCAGGGGGAAGTATACTGGGATATGAAAGATGGTAAAGTGGAAGGGAAAGTTTCTTCCCCTTACAACTTAAGTTTTAAAGCTATTCTTTCTTTTACCGAGGAGAATATGGTTTTTTCTCCTCTTGAGTTATGGGAGACAGAAGAAAACAGATGTCTTTTTCGAGGAGAAGGGAAAATAAAAAACGATCTTTCTTTCCTAGAAGGAGAGGGTGAAATTTATCTGGGAGAAGAAAAGAATTTTTTGGATATAGCAATGGATATGAGTCTTTCATCTCCTCTCTGGAGGGGAAAATTTTCTCTCTGGGGAAATAGAATGGATATAAAGGGTGGGGTTTCCTTCTTAGAAAGAAGTGTTTTAGCTTTTAATATAGATTCAGGTTCTTCTTTCGAAGGATTAGAATTAAAAGAAGAGATGCAAGCTATAACTTCTTGGGAAAAAGGAAATATTGAAATTAATATACTTGATACTTTGGTAAAATTTAATAGGTCTCTGGATTGGGAAGGAGAGGGAAATTTTCAAGGGGTAATAAATAAAGAGGGACAGGAGTGGAAAGGTCATCTAACTTGGAGGGGTGGTTATCTTCAGATGGGTGATTTTTTGGTAAGTGAACCCCTGTTAAATGTAGAATTAGGGCAAAATGGAAAAACGGTATTGTATGGTGAAGGAAATTGGGGAGGAGGAAAAATAACTCTCTCTGGAGAAGTTTTCTCGGGTCATCTTTCCCTCCAGGGTGATTTCCAGAGCATAGAAGTGGAGCACCTTGTAGAAGGAATGGATTTTCCATTAAAGGGTTGGGTCTCTGGGGAGTGGAAAAGAGAAGAGGATAAATCAATTTTCCTCTCTCTGAAAGAAGGGAAACTATTTTGGGAAGATTGGTGTCTGGGTGCAATAGAGAAAGGAGAGATTGAATTTTCTCCTTCTGTTCTAATATTTCGTGATTTATATCTCCGGCATGGAGAGGGGGTTATCCTGGGGAATTTAGAGAAGAAGAGGGAAAGTTGGGAAGGAGAAATAGAGGTAAAAGATTACCCTGTTTCTTATTCTTTGGAAGAGGAAAACATAGAATTATCGCTGAATGGAAATGTAGTGGTAAAAAGCGAAGACTTGTTCCTTTCCCTTTTTTCTCCTTTCTGGAAAATAGGAAAGATGGAAGGTAAAGAATTTTCTTTAGCAGGAAAAGTAGAAGATGGTGGAATAGAAATAGAAGATTTCTCCTGTGATTGGGAGGAGGGACACCTCTTTCTAAAAGGCAAGGTTGATCCCTACCGAGAGGTTAATCTCAAGGGAGAAATTCAAAATCTGGAAATACCTTCTTACTGGGATATAGAAGGGAATTTAGAAAAAATTTTCCTCTCCCTCTCTGGTTCCTGGGACGAAGTTATTTTTCTTATTGAAGGAGAGGGCAAGAACTTTTTTTGGCAGGGAGAACCCTGGGGAGATTATTTTCATCTTTTGCTCCGAGGTAAAGCTCCTCTTCCTCAAAAAGGTGAAACATCATTTCTTACTGACTATTTAAATCCTCAGCTTCTTCAGGAGGGAACAATAGAAGTAAGAGGGATAAACTTAGAACAACTAATGGGGAAAGCTTTTTCCTATCCTGTTTCGGGAATGACCGATGTAGTAATTAACCTGGATACTCAGAAAAACCTGTGGTTTTTCTACTCGGAAAGACTTTCTTTCGTGGTACAGGATTTCCATTTTCAGGGAAAATTGGAAGGAAATTATGATGGAGAAGATTTAGTTGTTAACGAGTTGTTTTTCCAGGAATTGACAGGGGGTTTGGAGGTAGGAGGAAGTTTAAAATGGGAAGGAAAGACAAAAACGCTAGTTGGAGAAATAAAAGGGAAAGTGGATCGCTCCTTTTCTATTCCTTATGGAGTGCTACAATTGAGAGGAGAAGCCAATATTGCTATTTCTGGTGATGAAGAAAAACCTCTCTGGCAAGGAGAAGTGGAGGGGGAGGGTGAGATTTGGCGAGAGGGAAAGAAATATGCTGATTTTAACAATGTACGAGGAATAATAAAGGAAGGGGAAATTCAGCTCGGAAGTGGGAGCTTGCATATCGCTGGTCTTAATTGGATAATAGAAGGAGTTATTTCTCGAGAAGAGTCTGAGATTCATCTTTCAGGAGGTGGAAAATTAGAAATACCAGAAGAGAATGTGGGGCTATCTAGAGTCGAGAGTAATGTTGTAATTAGAGCCTGTGATGGAATAATAAATCTCCAGGGGGAAGCGAAAATTTTCGATGGCTGGGGAGATTTTACCAAAGGAGGGGATACTGAAAATTACTCTTCTCTTCTTTCTCAACTAGAAGAGAAATTAGAAGAACTGCCCCTTTCCTTGGAACTTACCCTTTATACTGCTAATAAATTGAGAGTAAAAACTCGCTTTTTAGATTTGGAGATGGAAGGAAGACTCAAAATTTGGGGAGGAAGCGGGAGAATCAACGGGGAGGGTAAGCTAGAAGTGGTGGAAGGAAACTATGATTTGGTGTTGAGAAAAATTCCCATTAGAGGATATATCACCTTTAGTCCTCTTTATGGGTTGAATCCTCGAGTAAATTTGTATGGAGAAGAGGAGATAGGAGGTTATCATATTTTTCTGGAGGCTATGGGCCCTGTAGATAATTATAAGTTAATTTTAAAATCAGAACCTCTCCTTGAAGAAGAGGAAATTCTTTCTTTGCTTTTTCTAGGAGAAAAAGATGCCTATCTCTCTCTGGATAACCTTAATTGGCAACCTCTTCTCTGGAAATTGGGGCAATTTTTATTAGGGAAAGATTTTTTTTCCAAGGGTGGACTTTTTGATGGAGTAGAGATAAAATTTCCCGGTTCAGATTATTCTGACTTTTATGGCTTAAGATTGGAGAAAAGTATTGGTGAAAATTACTTTATAGGTTATACTCAAGATTTGAGTGGTGAGGGTAATTCTTCCTGGGATTTCAAAATAAACTTTGATAAAGAATGGTCTCTGAAAATGGAGGGAGACACTGAAGGAGAAATTAACTGGATGCTTGAATTTAACACTAAATTTTGATAGTGGAGGAGGGTTGTAAATTGGTTCAGAAAAAAATTAAAAGGTTGTTTTGGGGATTGGTATTTTTGTTAGTATTGGGAATGGGAGGAATGGTTTATGCTCAAACTGTTTCTCCACCGGTAGTAGCTATTCGAGTAGAAGGCAATGAAAACATAAGCGAACAATTGATTTTATCTGCTGTATATACCTCTCTTAAGGAACCTTATAACCCCGAAAAAGTGCAAGCGGACGTTAAATCTATTTATGATCTGGGGTATTTCTCTAAAGTATGGGTAGAAACCAAAGAATACCCTGATGGTATAGAGCTAATTTTTAAGGTGCAAGAGTTTCCCCCGGTTAAAGAAATTAACATTTCTGGTAACACCGCCTTAAGTTATGATGAAATTAGAAAAGTTATGATTCTATCTCCAGGTCAGATTATGAATTGGAAAATATTTCAACATGATTTGGAGCGCATAAAAGCGCTTTATACTGATAATGGTTTTTTAATAACAGCAGTAGAAGAAATCAATTTTAGCGAAGAAGGAGTTCTAAGTTTTACCATTAAAGAAGGAATAGTGGAGGCGGTGGAATTTGAAGGCTTAGAAAAAACCAAAGAATATGTTTTGCGCCGAGAATTAACTTTTGAGCCTCCCCTGGTTTTTGACTTTTCTAAAGTTCAGGAGAGCTTGAGAGCCATTTATAATCTGGGCTTTTTTGAGGATGTGTCTATGAAATTGGAGCCCGGTAGTGATCGAGACCATGTGATAGTCAAAGTCAAAGTGGAAGAAAAGCTGACTGGTGAGGCAGGATTGGGAGTGGGGTATAACAGTGAGAGGGGTTGGTTGGGCTACATACGTTATCAGGAATCTAACTTAGGAGGAAATGCACAACGAGTGGAGCTAAGATATGAATATGGTACTCGCACTCTTTATCGTTTCTTATTTGAAGAGCCCTGGCTTTTTAATGAACCCATTTATTTTAATCTGGCTGCATATGATCAGGTAGAGGAGAAGAAAGAATGGGTAAATCATGAGGTAGTCGGTAAGTATGAAGAAGAAAGGGTGGGAGGATATATTACTTTAGGAGGAAAAATAAGGGAAGATTGGGGATGGCGACTACGCTATAAATCTGAGGATGTGGACATTAATGTTTTAGAAGGTAATCCTCCCGATGGAGGAGGAAAAACTAATTCTCTAACTCCTATAGTGTTTTATGATACTCGAGATGTAATAGATAACCCCCACGAAGGTTGGTATGGAACGTTACAGGCGGAGTTAGCAGGGGGATTCTTAGGCGGTGACCATGATTATAATAAATACATTTTAGACTTAAGAAATTATATTGAAACAGGAGAAGATACGGTTTTGGCTTTACGCTTTTTGGGGGGCATAGCCGATACTGAATTACCCAGTTACGAGAAGTTTTCCGTAGGAGGAGTAAGTACCTTGCGGGGTTATGATTTGTTCGAGTTTGAAGGAGATAAAATGCTGATTTTTAATCTGGAGTACCGCTGGGAGGTTTCTGAAGGTACGCAGCTGGTATTTTTTGGTGATGCGGGTTATGCCTGGCCTCTTTTTCATGATATAAGCTGGGATGAGATTAAAACTGGTTATGGAGTAGGAGTAAGGTTTGACACTCCCATTGGGCCAGTGCGTCTGGACTATGGTATTGGAGAAGCTGGTGGGCAAACCTACTTTAGTATTGGGCAGACTTTTTGAGAGAAATTTAAAACACAATAGAAAGGAAGAAGATCGATGCGAAGAAGCAACTCTTTAGTCGGGTTAATTTTGATAGCAATAGCGATTTTGGTGATTGCTATTCCTGGTTGGGCAGCGGAAAAAGCCACGGTGGGTTTGATAGATATCAACAAGATTCTTGATGCTCATCCTAATACTCAGAAAATATTAGATGCGGAGAAAAAACTACAGGAAGAAATGGAAAAAAGACAAACCGAGTTGAATGAGAAAGGAAAGGGTAAAACTCGGGAAGAGGTACAGAAATTAGAAGAAGAAATGAATGCTGAATGGGCTCCGGTTAGAGATCAAATTTTGAAAGAGCGGCAGGATTTGATAAACCAGAGGTATAGCGATGTAATTGCAGCGGTTAAAAAAGTGGCCGAGTCTCAAAAACTTACTCTGGTTATTCGGAGTGAATTGCGTATACCCGTTTCCCAAAATGAGCTATTGGAAATGCCTATTGTTTTTTATGGAGGAATAGATATCACTGACCAGGTGATAGAGGAAATTAAAAATATAGTTGCTGCTCCAGGAGAATAGAAGGCTTTGAAACTGAAGGAGATTGCCGAATTAGTGGGGGGAAGCTTAATAGGTGACCCCCACTGGGAAGTAAAAGGCATAAAAGAACCAGGAGAGGCACAAGAGGATGATTTAATTCTTTTTTACCATTTCCCCTATTTGGAGAAAGTGCTTTTTTCTTCTGCTAAGGCGGTGATAACTAAGCCGGGGATGGAAGGTAAGCTAAAAGGCAAAAATGTGATATTGGTAGATAATCCTCGTTACGCTTTTTCTAAGTTGGTTCCTTACTTTTTCCCCTCCTATTTTCCGGAAAAAGGGGTTCATCCTCAAGCTTTTATTCACCCTCAAGCTTTCCTGGGTAAAAATGTTTCGATAGGTCCTTTTGTTGTAGCAGAAGAAGGAGCAACCATAGGAGATGATACTGTTATTTTTCCTCAGGTTTACCTAGGAAGAAATACTCAGGTGGGTAAAGGGTGTATTTTTTACCCTCAGGTAGTGGTGAGAGAAAATTGTTGGATTGGAGATCGGGTAATTCTTCACAGTGGAGTGGTAATAGGGGCAGATGGTTTTGGTTACGAGAGAGCGAAAAACAATTATTACAAAATTCCTCAAGTAGGAAAGGTAGTAATTGAAGAGGATGTAGAAATAGGGGCGAATTCTACTGTGGATCGAGCTACTCTGGGAGTAACCAGAATTGGCGCTGGTTCTAAGATTGACAATCTGGTTATGATTGCTCACAACGTGAAGATAGGTAAAAACGTGGTTATAGTAGCTCAATCGGGTGTGGCAGGAAGCACAGAAGTGGGAGACGATGTAGTAATGGGAGCTCAAAGTGGGATAATAGACCATCGTCGAGTGGGTAAGGGAGTACAGATGGCCGCTCGAACGGTGGTAACAACTAATATTCCCGATGATGTAATTATTTCTGGTTTTCCTGCTCAAGAACATAAAAAAGAGTTAAAAGAAAAGGCTCTAATCAGGAAGCTTCCTGAGCTCTGGGAAAAAATAAAAAATCTGGAGAAGACGGTAAGTAAGCAGGTTAAAAGATGAGTTCAGTGGTTTTACAAAGAACTCTGGCTTCTCCTTGCACTGTTGAAGGGATAGGCTTGCATAGTGGAAAATCGGTAAAGGTCACTCTTCTCCCTGCTTCTGAAAATAGTGGTATTTTTTTCAGAGTTGGGAAAACAATTATTCCTGCTACCATACAACATGTGGAAGACACTCCTCGTTGCACGACGCTTAAGAAGGGGGAAAAGCAAATATCTACAATAGAACACTTTCTTGCTGCTTGCTGGGGCAGCAAGATAGATAATCTAGAAGTGGAAGTAGAGGGGGAAGAACTTCCTGGAGGGGACGGGAGTTCTATTTTCTGGTTTAATATTTTCCGGGAAGCTGGCTTTCAAGTTCAATCATCTCCTCGGGAGTATTTAGTTCTGGAGAATAGCATTAAAATAGGGGAAAATCATCATTATCTTTTTGCTTTTCCTGATGATGAGTTTCGAGCATGGTATTTTCTGGATGGAGGAGAGAGCTATCATTTTTCTCAAGCGATGGAATTTTCCGAGAGCGATAATAGTTTTAGCAAACTTCTTTCTGCTCGCACTTTCGCTTTTTCCTGGGAAGTGAAAGAAATTTTACGAAGAGGATGGGGGAAAGGAGTAAGGGAAAAAGCTTTCATTCTGGATGAAAAAGGGGAAAGCTCTGTTCCTCTGCGCTTTCCCGGGGAAGCTGCTGGACATAAAATTTTAGACTTAATAGGAGACTTAATGCTTGCAGGAAAAAGGATTAAAGGATATTTCATAGGTATTCGTTCCGGTCATACTCTAAACAGAGAAATGGTAAGAATGATGATGGAGGACAGGAAGTGAAGAAGATTGATTCCACAGCCAGGATCGGGAAAGAGGTAGTGCTTGAAGAAGGAGTAGAGATCGGTCCTTACTCTATTTTAAAAGGGGAAATAAAAGTTGGCGCTCATACCAAAATTGGTGCTTTCACCGTTATAGAAGGCAATGTGGAAATTGGTTCTCACTGTAACATTGGTCACCATGTAGTAATTGGTACTCCTCCGCAAGACCTATCTTACCAGGGAGAGAAAACTCAAGTAATAATTGGGGAAAGAACTACTCTTCGAGAATTTGTAACTGTTCATAGAGCCACTGGAGAAGGAAAAGCAACTTCTATTGGTGATGATTGTTTTATTATGGCTTACTGTCATATTGCTCATAATTGTTATTTAGGAAACGGGATTACTATGGCTAACAATTCCACTCTGGCCGGTTACGTGGAAATTGAGGATTTAGCCACTTTGAGTGGTTGGGTAGGAGTTCATCAATTTGTGCGTCTTGGAAAGTTAGTTATGATAGGGGGTCTTTCCAAAGTGGTTATGGACATCCCTCCTTATACATTAGCTGATGGTCATCCGGCCAGGATTTTCGGCTTGAACTTGGTGGGGATGAAAAGAAGGGGAATAGAAGGAAAAAAAAGGGAAGAAATTCACCAGATATATGATTTGATTTATCACAGTAATCTCTCTCGTTCTAAAGCTCTTGAAGAATTAAAGAGGAGTACTTTTGATCCTCAATTAGTAGAGGAAATTGTTGGTTTTTGGGAAAAGAGTAAAAGAGGAGTTGCCCGGTGGGCAAAAGGAAGGAAAAATAGCGATGAAGAGAATACTTCTTTTAGCTGGTGAGGGTAATATTCCTCTTTTAGTCTATAAAAAAGCTCAAGAAGAAGGAGAAGTTTTAGTTTTAAGCTCTCTTTCTTTGTCCCCTCCTGAAGGACTGGAGCCTGATTTATGGATAGATGGTTTGTCTTTAGCTCAGGTATTAGAAATTGTGCAACAGGAGAAAATAACTCATATATGCCTGGCAGGCAAAGTTCCTAAAAATTTAGTTTTCGAAGAAAATGTGCTTCACGAAGAATTGGAAAGGCTATTTTTTTCTATTCCTAAATGGCAGGATCAGGCTCTTTTACAAGCTGTGCTTACAAAATTTCAAGAAAAAGTTGAGTTGATTTCTCCTCTCTTTTTCTTGAAAGAGTACCTCACCCCCCCGGGGAAAATAGCAGGGAGAGATCCATCGCCAGAGGAGTGGAAAGATATTTCCTATGGAGTTCGAATTGCCCGTTTTTTGGCTGATGAAGAAATTGGACAAACCGTGGTAGTGAAACGCGGGACAGTACTAGCTCTGGAGGGAGCAGAAGGAACAGATGAAACCATTAAGCGGGGAGTTTCCCTGGGCAAAGAAGTAGTGGTAGTTAAAATGGCCCGTAGTCAGCAAAGTTTTCTGATCGATATTCCAGCGATAGGAGAGAAGACCGTCCAGTGTCTTAAAAACGGAGGAATCATTGCTCTCGAGGCGGGAAAGACTTTCCTTCTGGACCGGGAAAACATAGAAGAAGAAGCAAGAAATTTGGGAGTGGGAATAGTAGGGATTAATTGAATGGGCAAGGTTTTTGTTTCTATTGGTGATGTTTCTGGCGATTACTACGGGGGAGAAATAATTTATCTTCTTCGGCAAAAAAGCGAAGAAACAGAATTTTTAGCTCTGGGAGGAGAAAAAAGCGAAAAAGCCGGTGCCCGACTTCTTTACCCTACGGTTTTTCTCTCTACCGTGGGTTTGTGGGAAGTGTTGTCTACTTTGGGAGAATGGAAGAAAGTTTGGCGTTTATCTCAAGAAGCAATAGAGAGAGAGCATCCTGACGTAGTATTATTAATTGATAATCCTGGTTTTAACCTCCGATTAGCTTCTTTTTGTCACAAGAAAAAAATTCCTGTGATTTATTTTGTTCCTCCTCAGGTGTGGGCGTGGGGGAGGAAAAGAGCTTCACGTCTTTCTCAATGTGCAGATTGGATTTTAACTATTTTCCCATGGGAGGTGGATTACTTCCAGGGAGGTAGAGCTCAGGTAGAATGGGTAGGGCATCCTGCCACCCATCTTATTCCTCAAGCCCAATTTTCCCGTTTGGAAGGGGATAAAAAGAGGATAATCCTTTTACCTGGTAGTCGGAAAAAAGAAATTATTAATTATTTGACAGTGATTAAAAAATTTATTCCACTTCTCTTGAGAGAGAGAGAAGCAGAATTTACCATGATTGCTGCCTCACAAGAAATACAAAAGCTTTTAGAGAAGGAAATGGTTGATTTTCCAGTGACTATAAAAGAGAGAAAAGAGCTACTTTCCGTCCTGCCAGGTAGTTCTTTAGCTATATCCTCTTCTGGAACTATAACTCTAGAAGTGGCTCTGGCAGGAGTTCCTCAAATCATAGTTTACCGGGTGGCTTTCTTAACTTTTCTTTTAGCTCGACTGTTGATGGAAAAAACCTTTATAGGTTTGCCAAACATTGTGATGGAAGAAGAAATATCTCCTGAATTAATCGGCAGGGATTTTTCTTCTTCTCGTCTTCTCAGGGAGGTAGAAAAAATATTAAGTGATTCAAGGTCGGGGGAAAAGGCTCTCGAATTTTCTCTAAAAATCAGGGAAAAATTGAATCGAGGAAATCCTTTTGAAGAAGTAGCTCAGGTGGTGTCAGAATATCTCTGACCATTCTTTATTGCCCGTAACTGTGAATAGCCAGGAAAAGTATATTATTGATTGTACTCACTTTTACATGATCTTTTGCATCAGCTTTTTTCCTCCTCGAGGATGGGTTTATTTCTCTCCTTTCCCGTATTAGTACCGGTTGAGAGGAAGAAGTGATAAATGGCGGTTATTTTAAATGATTGCGAAAGGTAGATTTGTACACAGATTCTTCTTTTCCGAAGATTAGGAAAAAATCCCTTTTTAGGGTAAAATAGTGGAAGGAAGAAATTAGCTGAGGGGCGGAAGCGGATTTCTCTTTCTATGTATGAACT
>NZ_JAAYFP010000128.1:0-11955 GCF_012728195.1 Candidatus Sordicultor fermentans | reverse complement strand
CTCTATGAGGAAGATGAATACGGGGTCCGGGAAGAATTGGTAGACCATGCTTTCCAATTTTTACCCGAGGAAACCTTGCGCTCTCTGGCTCAACGGTTCTGGGAAAATGCCGAAAATATTGATAAGACTGTTAAAGATAACCAATACGATGCTCGACATTCTCTCTTTGCAGTAGAATCTTTAGCTCGTCAGCTACATGACGCTCCTCTTTTTGAAAGAGCTGCATTAGCTACCTGGCCTGATCTTTCTTCTAAAACTTGTTTAGATATTGCTGAAGTTTATTTAGAAGCGCAAGAGCCAGAAAAAGCGCTCGACTGGATAAAGAAAGTTCCACCAGAAATGGCCTTAGAAGACTATAAGCGAGATAAATTATTGTTAGATATTTATCGAAAAACCAATAACCAGGAAAAATTAGCAGAAGTAGCCCAGAGAATTTTTCGCCAGCACAAAGACGTCGATAACCTAGAAGAACTTTTATCTATTATCGGTGAGGACCAACGAGAAAAAGTGATAGCTGAAACCAGCCAGGAAATTATGGCTAACCCTTCTTCTTTCTATTATGATATTTCTTTCCTGCTTGATACTAATCAAGTTGACCTGGCTCAAAAATATGTACTAGAAAATGAGGACACTTTAAATGGCGACCAATACGGTCTAATGCTAACTTTGGCCCAGCGGTTTGAAAAAGAAAATCGATTCCTTGTCTCCACTATTATCTATCGAGAACTTTTAGAGTCTATTCTGCGTCGAGCCCAATCCAAATATTATAAATACGGGGTGCGGTATTTGAAAAAACTGGAGAAGTTAGCCCCTCAAGTCTCTGACTGGCAGGGAGTTCTTCCTCATGAGCTGTACTTTAAAAAAATAGCCGAGACTCATGCTCGAAAGAAAAGTTTCTGGGATAAATACGAGCGAGAAGGGCAAAAATAAAAGTTCTAAGCCAGCTCGAAACACTGATAAAAATTTGTGAAAAGAATATTGCTGCCTTCACCAGCTTAAAATAATCAATTCACTTACAAAGAGTCTGAAACTAACAGGAATTACAGGCAACGATTGCAAGTGGAGCAAAAAGGCCTCTCCCTGGTGGGAAACAGAAAATAGCCGAGCAGTTTACTCAGGAAACAACAAAGAAAAACGAGATGGGTAGTTGGTGTATCTGGCCCCCTAAAGATTGTGAAAGAACCCGGGTTGGGAATATAAAAGACTGCCGGAAACTGGTGGTAAACCGGATGAGTAATACAAAGAAATGCTAAATTAACCAGGAAAATAATCTAACTCCGAGCGCCTTCTCTGCGGGAAGCAGTATTTTCCGATCTTTCTATCCACTTTAGAAAAGCTTTCGAATAACTAACCTGTCACACAAGATTTTTGAAAAGAACCTTATGACAACGTTTAGTACATAATATTGCTGTAATATAGTTAGCTATTGGAAAATATGTTAAATTATCTTACAATATAATAGGTAACGGAACAGAAAGGAGCAAACAATGAAAGAAGCCCTGACAACAATACTCATCTCCTTTCTTGCAATTTTAACCACTCCTCTTTATGCCGACATGGGAGCCATAGTTCCAGCAGGGGAAGTGAAGGTTGAAGAGGTAGCCCAAAAAGCCATTATTGCTCACGACGGTTTTGAAGAAATTATTATTCTCTCTACCGACCTCATTGCTTCTCAAAATACTCCTGTTTTACGCCTTATTCCTTTTCCCTCCCTCCCTGAAATAATAGAAGTAGACAACGAGATATGGAAGAGACTTTCTCATATCTGTGAAAAACATAATTTGCAATATCTAACATTTTATAAGGGGGGAGAAAAAGAAGAAGCAATAAAAGTGGAATATCAGGTTACTCAAGGAGCTCATAAAATTACGGTGGTAAAAGTAAATGATAGCGAAGAATTTTTGGAATGGGTCAGAAGTTTCTTGCTTCAGAATAACCTTCCCTCTCGCTTTCAGGAGGAAAAATTACAAAACCTAGTCGATGATTACTTAAAAAGAGGAATAAATTATTTTGTCCTGGATATTGTGGATTTTCAAGAAAACAGGGAGAGGGTTGAACCTGTGGGTTATATTTTCCTCTCCCGAAATTTCTACTATCCGGTAAAGATTTCCGGTCTTTTTGAGAACAGTGGAGAAGTAGAGCTTTTCATTCTCTCCGATCGGGGAGAAATACTGGAAAGCTTAATTGATTTTTGGCCAGGATGGAGCGGAGGAGGAATATCTTCCACTACTGTACTGGAAGAAAAGGATTTAGAATTTTTGCATCCTGAAATCCATCACCTCTTGGGTAAAAGAGGAATACTATGCGCTTTTCGACATCCTCGTTTTCAGGAATTACAGGAAGACATAATTTTTGAAATGCCCGTTAAAGAAATAAAACCACAGAAATCTTTCCATTTTACTAAAAAGAATTGAGGGAATAAAAGATGCTTTTACAAACTTTTTGTCACATTCCCGGTGTCGGGGAAAAAATAGAAAGGAGAATCTGGGAAGAGGGCATCACTACCTGGGAAGAAGCCTTAGGTTATCCCGCTCTGGAAAAGATTGTCCCTTCTAAGTTTTCCCGTTCAGCGCGCTCTTTCCTTTATCGCTCCCTTCAAAAATTGGAAGGAGGAGAAGCTCGCTTTTTTAAGGAACATTTAGATACTCATGACCACTGGAGGTTGTTCCCTCACTTTCAAAATGATACCGTATTTTTAGATATTGAAACCACTGGATTAAACCCTCCTCAGGACTATGTCACTGCCATAACTATTTTTGATGGAAAAAGAATAAAAACTTTTATTCAGGGAATCAATCTACCGGAATTCAAGGAAGAGATTATGAAATACAAAGTCATTGTAACTTTCAATGGCAAATGTTTTGATATTCCGTTTCTGGAGCAGCATTTAGGGATAAAATTTCCCCACGTACATTTAGATCTCCGCTTTATTTTACGAAGCCTGGGCTTTCGAGGAGGACTAAAAGCTTGTGAAAAAGCCATAGGCATCGATAGAGGAGACTTGCGAGGAGTAAATGGTTATACGGCAGTGCTACTATGGCAAAAATACCGGGAGGGGTGTCCTGAGGCACTGGAAACACTTTTAGCCTATAACGTTGCAGACACGGTCAACCTGGAAAAATTGATGGTTTTTGCCTACAATGAAAAACTAAGAAATTACCCTTTTCCTCAGCTTTCTCTTTCTCTTCCTCCTAAAAAAATAATCACCCCCTATCAGGTTCACCCGGAAATACTGAAAGAAATAAATCACGAATACTGGCGTACCGTTTCCCAAAAGGAGGTAAAAGTATGAGTAATTCACCCGTTACTATAAGTAAAGAAAAAATGGAGTCTATAATCAATGCCGATTGTCATGACCCTTTTTCTATACTGGGAATGCATCCTTTAGAAGAAGAAAAGGGAGTTTGTGTAAGAGTTTTTATTCCCACAGCTAAAAAAATAAAAGTAATAGACCGATATAACAGCCAGAATAGCTGGCTTATGAATAAAGTAGAAGAAAGAGGGTTTTTTGAGCTGACTCTTCCTGGGAAAGATTTTTTTGCCTACTTTTTAGAAATAGAGGAAGAAGAAGGAATAAGAGTTACCGCTGATCCCTACTCTTTCCTTCCTTTTTTTTCTGAATTCGACCTCCATCTTTTTAACGAGGGCACTTATCACTTTGCCTATGAACGGTTAGGTGCTCACCTGATAGAGGTAGGAGGCATAAAAGGAGTCTATTTTAGCGTTTGGGCTCCTAATGCCCGCCGGGTAAGCGTAGTGGGAGATTTCAACAGGTGGGATGGACGTATTCATCAAATGAGAGTATTGGGAAGCTCAGGAATATGGGAGATATTCGTCCCTCAAGCAGAAGAAGGAGCAAAATATAAGTTTGAAATCAAAACCCAGGAAGGTAATCTCCTTCTTAAAGCTGACCCCTATGCTTTCTTCTCTGAATTACGCCCCGCTACTGCTTCTATAGTGTACAATCTTTCTCCTTTTCCCTGGAAAGATGAAGAGTGGATGGAAAAAAGAAAATCTCAAAACCTTCTTTCCTCTTCCTGGAGTATTTATGAAGTTCATTTAGGCTCCTGGAAAAGAGGGAAAGATAATTCTTTTTTAAACTATAGAGATCTAGCTCACCAACTGGTAGCCTATGTCAAAGAGATGGGATTCACTCATATAGAGCTTCTTCCCATCGCCGAACACCCTTTTGACGCCTCCTGGGGTTATCAGGTAACCGGATATTTTGCTCCCACCAGTCGCTTTGGCACTCCAGAAGATTTTCAATATTTTGTAGATTATTGTCACCAGGAAGGAATAGGAGTAATATTAGACTGGGTCATTGCCCATTTTCCTAAAGACGCCCATGGCTTAGGAAGATTTGATGGTACCGCACTGTACGAACATTTAGACCCCCGACGGGGAGAACACCCCCATTGGGGAAGTTATATTTTCAACTATGGAAGAAACGAAGTAAGAACTTTTTTAATCTCCAACGCTTTTTACTGGTTCAAAGAATATCATATTGATGCATTGCGAGTTGATGCAGTAGCCTCTATGCTTTATCTCGATTATGGTAGAAATGAAGGAGATTGGATACCTAATCCTTACGGAGGAAAGGAGAACTTAGAAGCTATTAGTTTCCTCCATTATTTGCATGAAAATATCTATCACTATTTTCCTGGAATCGCCACCATCGCTGAAGAATCTACTGCCTGGCCTGGAGTAACACTACCCCCATATCTCGGGGGATTAGGATTTCTTTTCAAATGGAATATGGGATGGATGAACGATTTCCTCACTTATATTAGTAAAGACCCTGTTTATCGAAAACACCATCATCAAAATCTTACCTTCCCCTTACTCTATGCTTTTTCTGAGAATTTTATTTTACCCATTTCTCATGACGAAGTAGTGCATGGAAAGAGAAATCTAATCGATAAAATGCCAGGAGATTGGTGGCAGAAGTTTGCCAACGTGCGCCTGAGTTTTGCTACCATGTTTGGTTACCCGGGAAAGAAGCTCCTTTTCATGGGTACAGAGTTCGGACAATGGAGAGAATGGAATCATGATGAAGAGCTGGATTGGTTTTTACTGGGCTACGAAACTCATCGTCAACTTCAAAGATTAATAAAAGACCTAAACCATCTCTATACAACTGAAAAATCTCTCTTTGAATTGGACTATTCCTGGCAGGGATTTGAATGGATTGATTGCAATGATGCCGACAACTCTGTAATCTCTTTCATGCGCAAAAGTAAAAATCCGGGGGATTTTTTAGTTTTTGTTTCTAATTTTACTCCTGTTCCTCGTTTTAATTATCGCATAGGAGTACCCCGGGAGGGATTCTATCAAGAAATCCTGAATACCGACTCGGAAATTTATGGAGGTAGCAATCTGGGAAACTGGGGAGGAGTGTGGACGGAAAGTATTCCTGCGCACGGCCGATCTTTTTCTTTAAATCTTACTCTTCCACCTCTCGGTTCTCTCATTTTCAAGTGGAGAGGAGCACCCGGAATCCTGAATAGAGAAGACAAACTATAAGTAAACTATAATTCACTTTTTTGGTGGAACTGATGAAGATTTTGGAAGGTCTGGCATTACACTTTTTAACAGAAGAAATAGAAAAGGAAGCTAAAGGAGCACGAATTCAGAGAGTTTTTACTACTCCCAGAAGAGAAACCTGGCTGGAGATTTATTCTCCTGGGGATAGAGAGAAGTCCCTGGTCATTTCTCTCCATCCCCAGGAGAATTTTATTTTTACCACTTCCGGGAAAGAAGTACAGAAAGAAAAACCTAATAACTGGCAGCAGCTTTTGAATAAATATTTGGTAGGGGGAAAAATCATTTCTCTTACCCAAGTAGGTTGGGACAGGGTATTAAAAATAGAAATTAAAAATCCCCAACTCTTTGAAGAGGGAAATCTTTATTTGTTCGTAGAACTAACGGGAAGAAACACTAATGCTATTTTGACTGATCAGAGTAAACCCCCGCACATCCTGGGAGTGCACCGTCGGGTTGGTAAAGACCAGAACCGTTTCCGGACTCTTCTTCCCGGGGAGAAATATTCTCTGCCTCCCCAGAAAAATAAAATTGACCCCTTCTTTTTCCTTCAGGAAAAAGAAAAAGATTTGCTTTTTTCCAGTTCTCCTGAGGATTTACAACGTGAGCTTGTTCAACAAATAGATGGCATTGGCCCTTTCTTAAGCCAAATAATAGCGGAAAAGGTGGGAGGAGGCAAGAGTCCCCGGGAGGCAATGAAAGAAACTATTTCTCCCCTTCGAGAGAGTAATTATCAAATAAGAGTGTTTTTTTCTTCTTCCGGAGAACCTCAGGGAATATTCTGGGACTCGGTTACCCCTTATTCCTCTCTTTCTTATCAAGAGTTTCCTTCCTTCAATCAGGCAGTGGAGTGTTTCCATTTTTCCTGGTGGGAAAGGCAAGAAGAGTTTATTCAGCAAAAAATAAAAGAGAAAAGATTGAAAGAAGAACTGGATTTCTTAGAAAAGGAAAGAGAAAAGATTGAAAGTTTGATAAAAAACGAGGAAGAATTAGAAGAGTTAAAGATAAAAGGGGAGCTCCTGAAAATTCTTCCTGGCTTGGAAGTAATAAGCAAAACCGAAGAAGGAATAACGGTTAAAAACGTCTTTTCTTCTCCTCCTCAAGATATTTTTATTCCTCTTAATCCTCGACTTTCCATAAACCAGAATATGCAAAATTATTTTCGACTTTATCGTAAAGGCCGAGAAAAAAACCTCAAGCTAAGAGAAAGACTAAAAGAATTAGAAAAAAAGGAAAAAAAAGTAGAGAAAATTTTTGAAGAAGAACTTCTGCCTGAAAAAGAGGGAAACAAAGCTTTTCTTTCTTCTCCAGAAAAAGCTTTAAGATTTAAAACTTCACAAGGCAATGAAATATGGGTGGGGAAAAATGCAAAGAGCAACCATTTTTTGGTCACCAAAATTGCTTCTCCCCAGGACTACTGGCTTCATGTAAGAGACTTGCCTGGTTCCCACGTGATTTTAAAAATAAAAAACAAGGAAAATGAGGAGGAAGAGATACAAAAAGCAGCCCGGGTAGCCGCTTATTTCTCTTCTGTTCGAGGAGAATCCAGAGCAGAAGTCATTGTAACTCAGGTAAAATATGTTCGCACTCTTCCCTCTCAGATAGGAAAAGTAACTTACCGACGAGAAAAAACTCTTCTCGTTAAACCCCAGCTACCCGGAGATGTTACTCCCTGGTAAATCATTATCCTGCAAGACAATTTCGTAATGGACGATTGCGTTTTCTAAATAAAGCTCTCGCTACTATCCCTTTCTCCACATTTCTAACGGTTCACTACAAAAACCACAACAACACTGAAGAGAAACATCTTTCCCGGTAGTTTCTATAGTTTTTAGAGACTCTATGCCAACATGTGTGGAAACATCTGTCCTTGGCATGAATCCCGGTGAAATCTTTCTCCAGTAAACCTCTAACCTTTGCATTCCCTCAACCCCCAACATTTCTCTTTAGCACCTTAATCTTGGTATTACAACCCTCTTTATAACTTTGATATATTCCATTATTGAAACAATTTAAATCAAGCTCTCATTTTTTTCTCTTTCTCTGAGAACTTTAATGCCTACCGGGGGGATACCATCTTCCTTCCGTGTTCCAAAGAAAGTTCAATTTGGCCTTGACAAATTGACTGCATTCTCTTTATATAAATAAGAATCAATATAATATATCTTAAAGGAAGATGAAGTTGGAAGAAAAAGTAGTAGAAAATGAAGAGGATTTTTTAGAAGGAGAAGATTTTAATACTATCCTGCCAGAAATCTTGGACAAAAAACATATCCGCTCCAAGGCTTTTTCTCTGTCTCTACCTGCTCTGCTAAACATGTTTCTTATCAGTTTTGTAGGTATGGTAGATATGATTATGGTTGGAAGACTAGGACCCGCCGCCATCTCAGCTATAGGAATGGTAAACCAGCCCGTTCTTCTTATTATCTCTGTCTTTATGGCTCTTACGGTTGGGACTACTGCATTAGTGGCCCGTTTTATAGGAGCAAAAGATATAGATAGCGCAAAAGATGTGGCAAGGCAGAGTATTGTGGTGAGTATATTTTTCGGCATAGTGTTGCTACCTCTTTTATATATATTTGCTCCTCAAATAGAAAGAGCTATGGGAGCGGATCCTGAGGTGTTGGTTTTAGGTGTCGCCTATATGAGAATGATAGCATTAGGAACACCCTTTAATGTCTTAGCAATGGCGCTGGGAGCTATACTTAGAGGTTCTGGTGACATGAAAACTCCCCTTATAGCTGATATTGTTGCCAATTTATCGAATATATTAGGAAACTATATCTTAATATTTGGTAAACTTGGAGCCCCGGCCCTGGGAGTTGCAGGTGCAGGCATAGCTACCTCCATCGCAAGATTTGTCGCTTCAGCCATCCTGTTTTATGTACTCTATAGAGAAAAAACAGTGCTTAAGCTTTCCTTAAAAGAGAGCTATCGCCCGAATTTTAGCACTTTGAAAAGAATATTTAATATAGGCATACCTTCTGCCCTGGAACAATTCGTATTAAGAGCAGGGCAGCTAACATTTGTAAGAATAGTAGCAGAATTGGGAACCATAGCCTTTGCCACTCATCAGATAGCTATGAATATCCAATCTTTATCATTTATGCCCGGACAAGCTTTCTCTATGGCAGCTACCACTCTTGTAGGACAGCTTTTAGGAGCTGATAAGCCAGATATCGCAGAAGAAAGTGCTCGTCAAACAAGATTATTGGGAATGATAGTCTCTGGTATAAGCGCATTTACAATATTTTTCTTTGGAAAATATATAACAATGCTTTATACTAATGATAGCGCTATCATTGAACAAAGTCGTATATGCTTGAGAATTATAGCCCTTATTCAACCTGCCCAGTCAACTCAATTTATACTGGCTGGCGCCCTAAGAGGAGCAGGTGATACCCGTTTCCCTCTCTATTCCACTATCATAGGCATCTGGGGAATGAGAGTGGCAATGGCATACCTTTTCGTAATGACATTTGGTTGGGGACTTACAGGTGCGTGGTTAGCTATAGCTTTGGATCAGATAGTAAGAGCTATGGTAATTTATTCCCGGTTTAAGTCTGGAAAATGGAAATATTTTAGGATATAGTAGAATGTAAATTATCCTACCTGGCTGATACCGAAGCCCAAAAAAATAGATGGAAGAAGAGCTTACCAAATCGCATCATGCTAACCGTTATCGAATCTTAACGGCAGTAATGTTAGGTGGCATCATGGGACCTATCGATGCCAGTGTGATTAACGTTAACTACCACATTATAGGAAATCATTTTGGTGTTGCCCTCACTGAAGCTCAATGGGTGGTTATGGTCTACCTCTTGACTGTTAGCAGTTTACTCCTGTTCTATGGTCGCTTGGGCGATATTTTAGGATATAAAAAAATATATTTAATTGGTCTTTCTGGTTTTACTATTACTTCTCTCCTATGCAGCCTCTCCTATTTTTTACCCTCTATTTCCTGGTTAATTCTTTTTCGCGCTATTCAGGGAACTACAGCTGGAATGATGATGTCTGTACCTTATGCTATAATTGTTTCCTCTTTTCCTCCCCAGGAGCGAGGTCGAGCTCTGGGAATTAACGCTATCAGTGTATCCACTGGATTAGCCATTGGGCCATCCTTAGGCGGCTTCATCACTCACCTTGCCGGTTGGCCTTATATTTTCCTGATAAACGTACCTATCGGCATTATTGGCCTGTGGTGGGGAAATAAAGTTATTCCAGAATTAAAAGGGAAACCAGGAAAAATAGATGTGGGAGGAGCAATAACCAATTGCCTGTTTCTTTTTTCCTTTCTCTTTTTTTTAAATCGCTTTCCAGCTCAAGGAATAAATTCTACTACTCTTTTTACCGCTGTAGTTGCGCTTGTGGCATTCTTCAGTTTTTTGATAATAGAAAAAAGGGCTGATTCGCCTCTGATAAATTTACAATTATTCCATAACCTGTCTTTTTCCTTAGCCAATCTATGTGCTCTATTAAATTTCATGTCTCAGTATATCTTAGTAACCCTCACTCCCTCTTATCTTAATCGAGTGTTACAATATGAGCAAAGTGAAGTAGGGCTTCTCCTAACTATTTTCCCCCTCACTACTTTAGTGGTAGCCCCTTTTGCTGGTTCACTTTCTGACCGTATTAACCCTCGCTTTCTTGCTTTCCTGGGTGCTACTTTCTGCACTCTAAGCTTGTTTTCTTTAAGCCAGTTACCCATCTATGTTGGTACAGCAGACATCGCCTGGAGGTTAGCTCTCTTTGGCTTAGGCACTGGAATTTTTCAGTCCCCCAATATGAACATTGCCATGGGAAGCGTACCCCGAGAACATCTAGGTGTAGCCTCAAGTATTCTGGCCACAGTGCGTAACGTAGGAATGGTTCTGGGAACTGCCACAGGAGGTGGAATTATCAGTGCTTCAGTTCCCTCCTCCATCCTTCAAGGGTTAGAAAAGCTGTTAGACAAAGAGGCTTCAATTTTTATGCAGGGACTAAAAAATGCTTACCTCTGGGGAGCAATTTTAACCGGAATAGCAGCGCTCGTTTCTCTGTTTATTCCCCACTATAACTCAGGTGCATCTTATCAATCCCATAATTAGGAAGGTCTACAAAGTACTTAGCTAGTTTCCCTTCCAATTATCCTAAGAGAAAATGATAGCTTCAGAAAAGAAGAAAATAGGTGTATTTATAAGGCCATATAAAGCCGGCCTGCCTACACCACGAGTTTTTTGAGCTATTACCACAAAAGAATTAATTAATAGATAAGCTAACAAAATTCTCTGAAGAGAAAAATCTAAACTATATTCGAGAATTAAGAATTTTTTGCTCCATAAAAGGAGAAAGAGGTACCGCTCCGTTTTCAGTGATTAAATACCCACTCTCTAAGCGAATCCCATTCACCTCTGGTACAGAGAATACACTTACATCAATGCAAACTGTCATTCCTGGCTGCAGTACATCATTGCTATTTGGGCCAAAAAAAGGTGCTTCTGCTTCCATAAGACCGATGGTATGGACAAATGGGCACACCAGATATTTAGCATATCCTTTTTTCACCAGAAATTCCCTGGTCTTGGAATCGATGTCTCGTCCTTTTGCTCCTGGCACTAAATTTGATTTTGTGATACGATAAGCCTCCACCATATCATTAAAACAGGTCCTTTGAGCTTCGTTTATTTTGTTACCCACTACATAAGTATAACCTGCTACTCCCGCATATCCGTTAAATCGAGGACTAATTCCTACCATCAATGTCTCGCCATTCTGAAGAGACTTTTCGCTCGAAGCAGTAGGTACTACCCCATTACTTCTAATTCCACTGGCTACAATGGTTTTAAAAGCAAACCAGTTAGCCCCCAAAGAACGAGCTCTTCCTTCTCCAGCTCCTGCTATTTCGGTTTCAAAAACACCTTCTCTCACCAATTCTTCCATTATCTTTATGGATTCATCAGCAATGGCAAAAGCTTGTTTAATTTGTTCTATTTCCCAGGGGGATTTTAATTTTCGAAAATTTTCATACTCTGGAGTAAGGTCTACTAATTCTACCCCCTCTAACTCCGCTAGCAATCGCCGGTATACCCCCAACGGTATCTTCTCCAGACCAACTATTCCAATTCGCCGATCATTCTTATTCATTTCTATTTCTTCAAAAACTTCAGCAAAAGAAGAGATGTAAGCATTAGGATATTCCTCCTCTGGTACCATAAAAACTGGAATATTCTTGGTCTTTTTGATAGCTGAATCAATTTGAGCAAAAGGTTCAGATTCTGGTCCTCCTAATATCATCGGCTCGCCTTGCACGGGAACCAGAACGGCTCCGCTTTCAAACTGGGGACACCACCCTGAAAGGTACCAACCGTTGGCAATGTTTAACTCATCATAATAAATTAGCCCGCAAGAAAGATTTTTCAGGGTAAGAAGTTCCCT
>NZ_JAAYFP010000127.1:0-5137 GCF_012728195.1 Candidatus Sordicultor fermentans | reverse complement strand
GGAGGAGCTCAAGGGATTGGTAAAGCAATAGCTCTACTCTTTGCCCAGAAGGGGGCAGATTTGATCCTGGTGGATATAGCAGAGAAAGTTAAGGAAGTAGCACAGGAAATTGAAGGATATGGAAGAAAAGCCTTGCCCCTTGTTTTTGACCTCACTGATTTTGATAAATTTCCTCAAATAGTAGACCAAAGTGTTAAAGCTCTGGGGAAAATCGATATTTTAGTTAACAATGCTGGAGTGGGATTATTAGATGATGCAGAGAATTTATCCCCGGAGATGTGGGATAAAACTATGGATATTAACTTAAAAGCTCCTTTTATGCTCTCTCAAGTGGTGGGTCGACAGATGATTAAGCAAGGAGGAGGAAAAATCATCAATATTTCTTCTCAAGCTGGCATCATCGCTCTGGATAAACATGTAGCTTATTGTACCAGTAAAGCAGGCCTTATTGGAATGACTAAAGTTTTGGCTCTGGAATGGGCCGAGTTTGGAATTAGAGTTAATGCTATTGCTCCCACCGTAGTTCTAACTGAGTTAGGCAAAAAAGCCTGGGCAGGAGAAGTAGGTGAAGCTATGAAACAGAAGATACCTACTCGACGTTTTGCCTATCCTGAGGAGATTGCTGCTGGAGCCTTATACTTAGCTAGTGATGCTTCCGATATGGTAACCGGTACTACTTTAGTTATTGATGGAGGATATACTATTCAATAAGAGGGAGGAAAAATATGAGATTACAAGATAAGGTTGCCATTGTTACTGGAGCGGGAGCAGGGATTGGGAAAGCTATAGCTTTAGGCTTAGCTCGAGAAGGAGCTAAGGTAGTGGTAAATGATATCAATCAAGTAACTGGCCAAGCAACTGCTCAAGAGATAAAAGAAAAATATGGGAGGGAATCGCTTTTCCTTGCTGGTGATGTAAGCCAGTGGAGGACAGCTGAGCTTTTGCGGGATACTACCTTAGAAGAATATGGAAGAATAGATATCTTAGTTAATAATGCGGGAATTATGATTTCCGGATTGGTAGTTGATTACCGAGAAGAAGACTGGGATAAGATATTTGCAGTAAATGCCAAAAGTGTTTTCCTTATGTGTAAAGCAATAGGTAAGGTGATGATGGAGCAGAAATACGGAAAGATAGTAAATGTGGCTTCTATTGGAGCTAAAAATGGTGATAAGTATCAAGCTGCTTATGCTGCTACTAAAGCAGCGGTTATGAACTTTAGTCGAGCATTCTCTCGGGAAATGGCTCCTTATAATGTAAATGTTAACTCCATCTGTCCCGGAGTAGTAGAGACAGAGTTAGGTAAAGTGAATCTGGATGACCCCGAGAAACGAAAGAAGTTTATTGAGATGACTCCTAAAGGGAGAATCAGTGTTCCAGAAGATATGGTAGGATTAACCATCTTTTTGTGTACCGACGAATCAGAGTTCATAGTAGGTCAAGCTATCAATGTAGACGGAGGGATTCTTTACTACTAAAGGAGGAGCTACCTTTGAGTAAAAAATATATTTTAGGAGTGGATCTGGGGACCTCTTCTATTAAAGCTTCTCTTTTAGACTTGGAAACTCACTCTATTCTCCGGGAATCGGTAGAGTTATCAGTATCTTACCCTGATTCTTTTAGTGCCGAGCAAAATCCTGAAGATTGGTGGAAGGGATTCTGTAAGTTAATTTCCCAGCTGAGGTCCCGGGTCGGAGATTTAGATAAACTATCGGCTATCGGGTTGTCAGGTCAGATGTTAGGCTTGGTTCTACTGGATAAAAAAGGTAATCCAGTGCGTCCCTGCATTTTGTGGTGTGATCAGAGAAGCTACCAGGAGATAGAAGAGATAAAGGAAAAGGTGAGCCTGGAAGAGCTTTTAAAATATACTGCTAACACTCCTCTCACCGGTTATTGGCTTCCCAAGATTCTATGGTTAAGAAAACATGAACCCCCAGCGCTTTCTCAGACTTTCAAAATGCTTCTTCCCAAGGATTTTTTACGACTTAAACTGACTGGTACTTTCACAACTGAGGTGTCTGATGCTTCCAGTACTTTTTTGTTTGACGTATCTAATCGCCGCTGGTCAGAGAAGATGATAGACCTCTTTGAGATTAACCGGGATACTTTACCCCAGGTGGTTGAGTCTCCAGAGATAACCGGTTATGTTACTCCTCAAGCCTCTTTAGAGACTGGTCTTCCTGAAGGTATTCCAGTTGTAGGGGGAGGAGGAGACCAGTCTTCTGGAGGAATAGGATTAGGGGTGATACATCCGGGGCTTGTTTCTTGTGTTTTGGGAACTTCCGGAGTGGTGATGGCCCAAACTGAAGAAGCCAAAATGGACCATCAAAATCGAGGGCTGCATTCTTTTTGCTATTCTATTCCTGGAAAATGGTTTTTGATGGGTTGCACTTTAGCTGCTGGCGGCTCCTATCAGTGGCTATTTAACTCCTTAGCTAAGTTAGACAAAGATTTGAGCTTTGATAAATTGAACTCCTTAGCTGGAGAAGTAAGCCCGGGAAGTAAAGGGTTAGTTTTTCTTCCCTATCTCATTGGAGAGCGAACTCCTCATTCTGACCCCAATGCTCGAGGGGTGTTTTTCGGTTTAAGCTATGAACATGATATTCGTCATATGATTCGCTCGGTGATTGAAGGAGTAGCTTTCTCTCAAAGAGAATCAGTAGAGATACTAAAGAGCTTTTCTTTGACTGCTCAGAAATTAACTCTCTCTGGAGGCGCAGCCCGGAGTCCTTTGTGGTGTCAGGTTATGGCTGATGTGATGGATATGGAAGTGGAAACCACTAACATAGAAGACCCTGCTTCCACTGGAGCAGCTTTCATTGCCGGAGTGGGGACGGGAGCTTTTGCCTCTTTCTCCGAAGTTTGTGAGAATTTTATTCAGCCAGTAGAGCACTATCAACCTGATAAGAGAAATTCTCAACTGTATCAAACTCTTTTTGAAAAATACCGAGCTCTCTATCAGGTGCTCCGGGGTTTTTATCCTGATTTTGTTTCTCTTCAAAAAGAAATTATTTGAAGTAAGAGGAGGTGTTATTTTTGTATCTGGTTATTGCTTCTGACCATTTTGGATATCCTTTAAAAAAAGTTATTGTGGAGCATCTCAGGGAGAAAAATATCGAGTTTGAAGACCGAGGGGTTAACTCTGAAGATGAAGTGGTAGATTATCCTGATGTAGCCCGAGAGGTGGGGGAGGAAATAAGCAAAGGGAAATATCAGTATGGAATTTTAATCTGTGGAACAGGTATAGGCATGGCTATGGCGGCTAATAAAATTCCGGGAGTTTACGCTGCCTGTGCTCATGATATTTATTCGGCAGAAAGAGCTAAAAAGAGCAACAATTCCAATGTCTTAACTTTAGGAAGACACATTGTAGGGCCAGAGTTAGCTAAAATGTTAGTAGATGCCTGGTTAGGAAGTGAGTTTCAAGGAGGGCGGTCTCTTCCTAAGGTAGCTAAAATCAAGGAGATAGAAAATAAATATCTCAAGGGGGAATGAAAGTGAAAAAATTCATTAACCAACCAGAAAACTTAATTGAGGAGATGTTAGAAGGTTTTGTAATAGCTAACCAGAATAAAGTAAAGAGATTAGAAACTGAAAGAGTTCTGGTAAGAAAAGACGCTCCAGTTACAGGGAAAGTAGGAATAGTTACTGGGGGTGGTTCAGGACATAAACCTGCTTTCATTGGCTATATTGGGAGGGGTTTAGTGGATGCTGTAGCCGTGGGAGATATTTTTGCTGCTCCTCCGGTGCAGAGAGTGTATGAAGCTATTAAAGCTGCCGATGCCGGAAAAGGAGTGCTTCTGTGTTTGGGAAATTATTCTGGAGATGTGATGAACTTTGGTATGGCTCAAGAGTTAGCTCAGTCAGAAGGAATAGAAGTAGAAAGTGTCATAGTTAATGATGATGTAGCGTCTTCTCCCAAAGAGAGAATGGATAACCGGCGAGGAGTAGCCGGAGAGGTAATACTCTGGAAAGTAGCAGGAGCATTAGCTGAAGAAGGAGCAGATTTGAAAAAGATTAAAGAAGTAGGAGAAAGAGCAGTGTTTAACACTCGTAGTATGGGGGTAGCTCATACTCCTTGTATCTTACCCACTACTGGAAAACCTTCTTTTCAGATTGGAGAAGATGAAATGGAAATCGGAGTGGGACATCATGGCGAGCCAGGGATTAAAAGAACGAAAATGATGAGTGCCGATGAAGTTACCGAACTTCTCACTCGCCAGGTTTTAGAAGACCTTCCCTTCCAAAGAGGAGATGAAGTTACCGTTTTAGTTAATGGTTTAGGCTCTACCTCTCTTTTAGAGATGTATATTTGTTTCCGTAAAGTAGCCCAAATTCTCTCTGACTATGGAATAAAAATTCATCGTACCTATATGGGAGAGTTCTTTACTTCTTTAGAGATGGGAGGCTTTTCAGTAACCCTAACTAAGATGGATGAAGAACTAAAAAGATTGATAGATGCTCCTTGTGATGGAATACATTTTGTTCAGCACTGAAGGAGAGAAATTATGTCCCAATCTATATCTATAGAGAAAGTAAAATATGCTTTACATAAGGTAGTGGAAAACCTGGAAAAGAATCGCCAATATTTGAATGACCTCGATTCCCCCATTGGTGATTCTGACCATGGAGAGAGTGTTTGTAATGCTTTTCATAAGATTCAAGAGATAGTAGATAAATTCCCAGAAGAGAAAAGAGATATCGGTGAGCTTTTACAAGCAGTAGGGAAATCTATAGTTCTCTCTGGGGGTGCGGCTATGGGTCCTCTTTACGGCACTGCTTTTATGGATGCTGGAAAGGCAGTACTGGGAAAAGAAGAGCTTACCCCTGCAGATTTAGTCCAGATGTGGGAGGCTTTTGCTGGAGGGATACAAAGGAGAGGACAGGTAGAGTTAGGGGATAAAACTATGTACGATACCATTTATCCTTCTTTTTTAGCTCTTCAGAAAGCTTATGAGGAAGGAAAATCCTTGAAGGAGATGCTCCGGGAGGCAATTGAAGGAGCTCAGGAAGGTATGGAATCTACTAAAGATTTGGTCTCCAAGCGTGGTCGCTCCAGCCGCCTGGGAGAGAGGAGCCGAGGTCATATTGACCCGGGAGCTGCCTCAAGCTATTTTATAATTGAAGCTTTTTTTGG
>NZ_JAAYFP010000126.1:0-2996 GCF_012728195.1 Candidatus Sordicultor fermentans | reverse complement strand
TGGCGCGCCTGGAGGGAATCGAACCCCCAACCTACGGATTAGAAGTCCGTTGCTCTATCCTATTGAGCTACAGGCGCAGCCATATAAGGATTTTATAACCTTTTTTGCTTTCCGTCAACTTTTCAATGTTTACAAAAAATGGAGAAATGTTTCCCGCAAGGTTCTAAGTTTTTCTTCTGAATTTCCCTGAAAAAAGAGAGAAATTACCTTTCTTCCCGCCCTCTTAAGCGCTTCCCGGTCTCCCAATGCTTGAGCTTTTTTCAGTGCTCCAAAGGTAAAGCAGGAAACATCGCTTCCTGCTTCTTCTGGGATAGGAATATCTATAGAAGGTTCGCTCACCAGCTGTAAAAATACTCCTTTCCCTCCATCTCCCTTATGTAATTGGCCAGTAGAATGCAGAAAACGGGGTCCATATCCGAAAGTTACTGCTTTCTTAGTTTTATCTCGAAGAAGAGAAGCAAGTGAAATTAGCTCTTTTTCTATTAGAGGATTAACAGGAAGGTAAGCATGAATAGAAATATAGCCTCCTGGCTCAACAAACCCCAAAAATTGTTCTAGAACCTCCTTCAAGGAAGAAGCAGAGAAATCACAAAATATATTGAATCCTTTTTCCACCAGAACAGGGTTTTCTTCCTCGAAGCTACCTTCTTTGCATCTTCTCATCATTTCTTGAGTAAATTTTTTGGTAGATTCTACATCAGGCTGATCAAAAGGATTTATTTTTAACCAGTAGCCGGATAAGGCAGTGGCAAATTCCCAGATGAACATTTGTTCTCCCAGATCGTAGTGGCTCGCAACAGATATCTTAATCACTGGATGCCCGGCATTTTTTAGCTCCTCAAGTAAATTATTGAGAGAGTCATTTTTTTCTCCTTCTATATAGACAAATAGGCGGTCTTCTCCATATACCTCTGGTTTTCCGGGTTGTCTATCGATGACCGGCAATATTCCTTTCCCTTCTTTCCCTGTACTTTCAGCAACCAATTGTTCTAACCAATCACCAAAACTTTCCCATCGAGGAGAAGAGAAGAAAAAAGTTAGTTTGTCTCTTCCTTTTTGGGCTAAAATTCCTAAAGTGGTTCCCAGAAGGGCACCTTCATTATCCTTAAGAGGGGTAGAGGGAGAACATTTTTGGGAGGCAATAGTCGCTTTTTCTAAAAGAAGTGATAAATCTATTCCTAAAAGAGCGGCAGGTACAAGACCAAAAAAAGAAAAGGCAGAATAACGACCTCCAATATCAGGAGGATTCAAAAACACCTTACGGAAGCCATATCGTTCTCCTAACTGAACTAGAGGACTACCAGGGTCAGTTATAGCGATAAAATGTTTTCCTGCTTCTTTCCCGAGTTTTTTCTGTGCCAGATTATAGAAAAACTTAAAAAAGGAGAGAGTTTCCAGAGTGTTTCCTGATTTGGTAGAGACGAGATAAAGAGTTTTGCCAGGATCTAAAGATTGATCATAATGATTTACCATTTCAGGATCAGTACTGTCAAGAACATAGAGATTCAAAAACCCTTCTTTATTTCCCCATACTTTCTGAAATAAGTCAGGAGCCAAACTTGACCCTCCCATCCCTAAAAGGAGAGCTTCCTGAAAACCTTCCTTTCTCAGCTCAGCAGTCATATCTTCTAGTTGAGCTACATTTTTTTGCATTTCTTGAGGGGCACTTAACCATCCCAGGCGATTGACAATCTCATAAGGATATGGTTTCCATAGAGTATAATCTTTCTCCCACAGGCGAGAGATTACCTTTTCTTCTTCCAGAGTGATAAAAGATGACTCTATTTCCTCTGCGTATTTTCCCCAAAATATTTCCATTCTATTTCCTCCTTTCAAAGCTATCAATAGGAGAATAGCAAGATAATTTTTCCTGGTCAAGAATAAAGTATTTTCAATTTACGGTGATAATAAAAGACAAGAGTTTATCTTAATATCTAGGACCTCTTTTCCAAAGACTAAATGAGCACTCACCAGCGGTTTTTCTTTACTTCCTTCCACAGTAAAGCAGACCTCACTACATCCCTCAGCTACAGGATTGGCTACTCCTTTGTTTTTGAGCAACAAACTCCCTCCTTGGGAATAGATTTTCAAGGGGTTAGAAGACAGATTCATACTTAGCTCTTTACCGTCAGAGGAGGATTGAAGATTGTTACTATATCTCACCAGCTGGAAAAGAGTATTTACTGATCCGAGAAGGTTTTCTTCTTCCTCTATTTTTTGAGATAAGGAATTAAAGACTCTTCCCCAGGGAACAAGTAAGCTGCAAATAGCTACCACTAAAGATAGAAAAATAGCAGAACTTATTAAGACTTCAATAAGAGTGAAGCCTTCATTTTTCTCGAAGAGTTTGCAAAGAAAGAATCTCTTTTCCATTTTTGTCCTCCACCGTTACTTTGATTTCATAGATTTGTGAAGAAAATGAAAATTCCTTTACCTTACTTTCTATTATAAAACCCTCTTTTTCTTCGCTTCCAGAAACAGGCTTTTCTTCTTGTTTTAATGCTTCCATAGTATTTACAGCATCTACAAGAGCTTTAGCCTTAAGTGCAGAGCTTCTCCCCACCTTTCCCATGAGATTTATCTCTTGCCCAATAGCCAGCACCAAAAGAGAAAAGACACCTAAAGCAATAAGAACGCTTATTAAAATAAAACCTTCATCATTTTTCAACGATACGCACTCTCCCGGTAACTGGGGTGATGGTAAGATACATTAGTTTTCCATTCACCCGGATAGTAATGGTTCCTCCCATGGAGGGAGTACCAGTAGGGTAGAAGGAAATAGTATGTTGACTGAAGTTGGTAGTATAGAGGTCTACCCCTTTAGGAAAATTAACTATTTTTGGTTGAGAGTTGCAACCTCGATAAATAAAAAGATCCTGGGCGGGATCAAAGGTGATTTTGGTAGTGGCTCCGGTTCGTAACGCTTCTATCTTAGCTAAACGTAAATCACTTGCTATTCTCTGAGCAGTAAGTCTACCTAAGAGGGAAGTTTGCCA
>NZ_JAAYFP010000125.1:0-26493 GCF_012728195.1 Candidatus Sordicultor fermentans | reverse complement strand
GGGTAAAGTGAGGCAGATAAGGCCCCATAGGATTTAGAAAGAAGCCTAAAAAGTCAGATAGCCCTCCTACCAGAGCTCCTGACCCTGGCCCAAAATATATCCCGGCCATTATCACCGGTAATTGGCCAAAGCCGATACGAATTACCTCCACTCCCCCCAGGGGAATACGGATACTGGCTAAGCGGGTTAAAACAATACTTAAAGTGGTAAGAAACCCCAGATAAACCAGAGCTTTTGTTCTTTTCACTTTTGTTGTATACCTCCGTATGATCTACTTTTTAATATAGGGTTTATAATCAGAAGGAGGAGTAGCTTTTCCTACTAAACCGGTCAAAACCAGAATGGTTATGAGATAAGGGAGGAGCAAAATAATCTGGGGAGGTAATATCCCCAGAGTCTGGATTCTCATCTGTAGAGCATCAGCAAACCCAAAGAGAAGACTGGCCAAGAAACACCCTATCGGAGTCCATTTACCGAAAATCATGGCTGCCAGGGCAATAAATCCTCTACCGCTGGTCATGCCCCAGGCAAAAAAATTAAGATGGGCAAGAGACAGAAATACCCCTCCCAACCCTGCTAAAGTAGAACCTATAGTAACAAAAATCATTTTGTAGAGATGCACGTCAATTCCTGCTGTATCAGCTGATTGAGGGTTTTCTCCTACTGCTCGCAATCTCAAGCCCCAGGGAGTATAAAACAAGAAATAATGAGAAAGAATAAAAGCTAAAAAAGAAAGATAAACCAGAATGGTATTATTGTTTAACAGAGGTCCAAGATAGGGGATTTTATCCAGAAAAGAAAAATGAAGAGGAGGAAGTCCTGCTACTACTCCGGAGGCTCCCCGAGAACCCCAAATTTTCTGGCATACAAAAGCACTGAAGCCCAATCCAAAAATATTTATTCCTGTTCCTATAACAATCTGATCGGCATAATATTTTACGGTTAGAAGAGCTAAAATTGCTCCCAATGCCATTCCAGAAAGCACTCCAGCTAAAAGCCCGATTCCCGGACTACCGGAAAAATGAGTGGCAAATACTGCCCAGAAAGCAGAGTTGAGCATAATTCCCTCTAAACCAATATTAACAACCCCCGCTCTTTCACAAAACATTCCCCCTAAAGCAGCAAAGGTAAGAGGAGTGGCCATACGAATGGTAGCTTGTAACATACTAAGGTTAAATAGCACTCCTATCTCCATCTTATAAATCCTTTCTTCTCATAATGACTGTTTTTATAAAGTAAGGAGCAGCAACGAGGATTATGACCAGAGATTGAATAATTAAAGAAAGGTCCAGAGGTACTTTGGTGACTCGAGTCATGGTCATACCTCCCGCCCGGAGCATACCAAAGAGAATAGAAGCTAAAATACAGCCTCCTGGATGAAGTTTTCCCACTAAACCAACCGCAATTCCATCCCATCCGTATCCCGGAGAAAACCCATCTACAAATCGACCATGCACTCCTAATATTTCTCCTCCCCCACCTATGCCAGCAATAAAACCGCTCAGAAGGAAAGCCAAAATCTGGCGATTTTTGATAGCTATGCCTTTGTTTTCTGCCGCTTCGGGATTTAAGCCCACTGCCCGGACCTGAAAACCTAAGTAGGTGTGAAACAGGAAAAAAGACACTAAAAAGGAAAAAAATAAAGCAATAATAAAAGAAAGAGAGAGCTGGGTGGGAGGAAGGATTTTGGGAAGAAGAGCACTTTTGGCTACAGGTTCAGTTTGGGCTACCCAACCCGGAGCTTTAAAAGGATAATTAACCAGGTAGCTGGTAAGATAAGAAGCAATATAGCTCATCATCATAGTGGTGATAACTTCATGCACTCCTAAATAAGCTTTCAAGAGAGCCGGAATTAACCCCCACAATGCTCCCATCACTCCTCCTGCAAGAAGAGAAAGGGCAATATGAAGAGGAGCAGGGAGACCGGAGAAATATATTCCAGCTAAAGCGGAGGCTATAGCCCCCATTAAAAATTGCCCTTCTACTCCAATATTGAAAATTCCCGTCCGAAAAGTGAGAAGAAATGCTAAGGCAGTGAAAAGAATGGGGGTAGCCTGGGTTAAAGTTTGCCCCCAGGCATTTTTACTGCCAAAGGCTCCTCGAAAAAGAGCAGAAAAAGCAACCAGAGGTGAATAACCAGAAAATAATAGTATTAGAGCACTGATTAAAAAAGCCAGAAGGATAGCTATAATTTCCGGGAGAATAGAAAAAGAGGAAAGAGATTTTTTAGATAAAAGCTTCATCGATGTGTTTCCCTCCCATAAGAAGCCCAAATTGGTATTCATCACTTTGAGGAGAAAGCTCACCCATAATTTTACCTTCGTATAGCACTAAAACTCTATCGCTTAAAGAACGAATTTCGTCAAGGTCGGCAGATATAAGAATAACTCCCTTGTTTTGATTTTTGAGCTCTATTAATTTGTTTCTTAAATATTCGGTGGCAGCTATGTCCAAGCCTCTCGTAGGTTGAGAAGCCACCAAAAGAGCTACATTTCCTGATAACTCGCGAGCTAAAACCACTCTTTGCTGATTTCCTCCGCTTAAGTTTTTTACCAGCGCGTTTTCTCCTGGAGTATCTATCTCAAATTCTTTGATTTTCTGGGCGGAAAATTGCCTTAAAAAAGAATGGTTGAGAGTTAGTTTTCCTTTTATAAAGGGGGGCTGGTCTTCAAAACCAATGATTAAATTTTCCCAGACGGTGAAATCACCTATTATTCCTCGCCGCAGGCGGTCGTCAGGAATGTGAGCGATACCTCTTTTGATTCTTTCTTTGGGAGAAAGGAAGGTAATGTCTTCTCCTTGAAAGATGATTTTCCCTGTCTGAGGTTTTATCAATCCCACAATCAACTCAGCCAGCTCTCTCTGTCCATTTCCTTCCACTCCGGCAATGCCTAAAATTTCTCCCTCGTGAAGATTAAAGTTAATATCCCGGAGGGTGACTCTTCCTTTTTCTTCTGGAGTGGTTATATTTTCCAGCTTCAGGATAACTTCCTCTCCTGGTTCTCTCCCTCGAGGGAGAGAAAATAGCACTTTCCTTCCCACCATCATTTCTGCTAATTTTTCGGGAGTGGCCTCTTCAATGGGTAAAGTTCCCACTTTTTTACCTTTTCTCAACACCGTAACTCTATCGCAGACTGCAAATATCTCCTTCAATTTATGAGAGATGAAGATTATAGTTTTCCCTTCCTTTTTGAGACTTCGGAAGGTTTCCATTAGTTGATCTACTTCCTGGGGGGTGAGAATGGTGGTAGGTTCATCGAAAATAAGTATTTCCGCCCCCCGGTAGAGAACCTTCAGAATTTCTATTCGCTGTTGGGAGCCTAAAGAGAGTTCTTCAGTCCTGGCTCTCAGGTCTATCTCAAAACTGGCCACTTTTAATAGCTCTCCCAGTTTGCGGAGAGTCTCTTCTTCATTTAAGGATAGGCCTTTTTTGATTTCTTTTCCCAGAACAATGTTTTCCCATACTCGAAAAGAAGGAACCAGAGTCAGATTCTGGTGTACCATTCCTATACCATGTTTAATAGCGGTATGGGGAGAATCAATTACTACTTCTTTTCCTCGTATCAGTATTTTTCCCTCATCGGGGCGGTAAAGCCCGTAGATAGTGCTCATAAGAACTGACTTTCCCGCCCCATTTTCCCCCAGTAGTCCGTGAATTTCTCCTTCTTCTATTTCCAGATCAACATGATCATTAGCTAAAACCCCGGGGAAGCTTTTAGTGAGACCAATGGTTTGTAAGATTTTGGACATTTCAGCCGCCAAATTCTTCTGGACGGGGAACTTTTATTTCTCCTTTACTTATTTTTTCCCGGGCTTCCTCAACTTTTTGCATCACCTCAGAAGGTATTTCTACTTGATGCTTGAAATTGAAAGTTTCTTCCCAGAAAGATTGTTCTTCAGGGAAGCGACAATTACTTATCCACCCTTCAGCTACTCCTTTTTCCAGAATTCCTCCCTGGAAAGTACCCTCAAAGGCAGATTTGATGGTTTCATACACGGCAATATCCACTCTTTTGGTTTCACTGGCAATAATACGCTCTCCCAGATAGCACTGGCAGGCGTCCACTCCCATACCATATACGCCTCTTTCTTTTGTAGCCTCCAGCGCTCCCAGTCCGCTCTTTCCTGCTGCCGCCCATATTACATCGCAACCCTGGTCAATAAGGCTAAGAGCCAGCTCTTTTCCTTTGGTAGGGTCAGTCCAGGCTCCCACATACGCAGTAGGTAATACTTCTGCTCCGGTGTCAGCCCATTTTACTCCCTCTCTAAATCCTATGAAGAAGTCTCTGATTAAGGGGATATCCATGCCTCCCACTATACCAATCTTTTTGGTTTCACTCATATAGGCAGCCTGTACTCCCAGAAGAAATCCTCCCTCATTAGCCTTAAAAAGAAGGGAAGCCACGTTGGGTTGGTCTACTGTCATGTCTACGAGAGCAAATTTCTGCTCTGGGAACTCTTGAGCAATCTTATCCAGAGCGTCAGCTTGGTCAAAACCCACACAAACAATAATTTCATACTCCTGTGAAGAAGCGAAATCTCGCTGGTAGCCCTCGAACTCAGCCACAGCTTGAGGTTCCACATAATCGAGCTCTACCCCTAATTCTTCACTGGCTCGTACTGCTCCGGCGTAAGAAATATCATTGAAAGATTTATCCCCTAATCCCCCGGTAGCCAGGATAAGCCCGATTTTCTTTCCCTCTCCCCAGCAAACAGAAGGAAGAAGTAAAAGAAAAACCATAATGATTAACATCAAAAAACTCCGCTTTTTCATTTTTTCTTCTCTCCTTTCTTTTTAAAAAATTGGTATCGACCCAAATTATTGTAACCTTGAAGGGGGGGGAAAGCAAGGAGTATATCTCTCCTCAAAGCGTAGTCCCAAGTAGCCTTCGCCCTATTTACTTAAACACTTTTCTCACTTTTTCCCCTCTTCAGTACCTTTTTCTTCCCGGAAGATCGAACACAAACACCCCTCTCGTAAACTTGAAAGAAAAAACCCGGAAATCAGATCGAGATAAAGGACAGAAATTCCAAACAACGAGGCCGGCTAAGAAATCCGGGAAAAACCTCTTCACTGAAATTTATCATGGTGACCTTACAAGGAATATTCAAAGAAATACCATTTAGCTTCTCCAGGTCTTGAAAGATATTCCCTCTTACAAGGTAATACTTTGACCATAGTAAGCTTGTGCTCCGTGTTTCCGCAAGTAACGAACTTTTATGATTTCCTCGGGCATAACAGCGTGGGGGTTAAGTTCCAGTGTGAAATAGCTCATTTTCGCTACCTCTTCCAGAACAATACTATTTTGTACTGCCTCCAGGCTATCTTTGCCCCAGGTAAAAGGACCATGAAAAGCCTCTAAAACAGCAGGAATTTCATGGTAGTCCAGATTTTTAAAAGTTTCTACTATCACTTTCCCGGTATTCAATTCCATATTGCTTTCTGCTTCTTTTTTAGTCAATGCCCGGGTACAGGGGATTTCGTCAGCAAAATGATCAGCATGGGTTCCTCCCAGACAGGGAATGCTCCTTCCCGCTTGAGCCCAGATAGTTGCCCAGGTAGAGTGAGTATGTGCTACTCCACCAATATCTTTAAACTGGCGATAGAGCTCTAAATGAGTAGGGGTGTCCACTGAGGGCTTGAGGTTTCCTTCTACCACTTCCCCTTTTTCATTTACCACCACCATCATTTCTGGTCTTAATTTTTCATAAGAAACACCACTGGGTTTGATTACCACCAGGTTCGATTCCCGGTCAATTTCACTGACATTTCCCCAGGTTAAGACCACCAAATTGTTTCTGGGTAAAAGAAGATTAGCTTCGAAAACTTTTTGTTTTAATTCTTCTAACATTTCTTCCTCCTCATCAAATTCAGTATATACTCATTTTAATGAAAAAAGTCCTCCATTTCAATTTTTAAGGAGAAAAAACATTTTTCTGTTCTGAATAACCTGGACAATAAAAAGCAAAACACGTAAAACAATAAGAAAAACCATGTTACTTCCTGACACAAAATTATTATTTACCTTAGTGCTACATACAGAATGTTCCCTTCTCTATTTAAAGGTTGAGCAGGGTAAAATAACTTATCAATTTCAAATGTAAAATACATTTGTTATATATTACAATACCTGCGAGGAGACAAAAAAAGGAGGCTATACTATTTCAACTAAAAATAGTATAGCCTCTGGGAATAGGCCCTATATCCTAAAAAGAAGTTGAGTATTGCCTCTCCGGAAGCCTGAATTGGTGAGAAGTTTCTATTCCAATTGTAAATTGTTGTCTTTGATACGCCACATTCACTGATAAACTCTCTGTTAATCACTGCTTTTAAATTCATCAGAATAACGTTTGCCAGTTTTGGATATCGTTAAATAACCTCTTTTCGTAACTTCTATTTTTCTTGTTCAACTAAATGTGTCCATAATTATATTCATTTCCTTTGTTAACAATATCGTTTGACATTTGTCAAAAAATCAAAACAAGGCATAAGAAAACTTTTAAACAAACACCAAAAGGTTTTTTATATATAATTCATACTATTTTCTGTATTAGAATAAGAAACACTTTTTTGCCTATCTTCTATGGTCTGAATTTTTTTATCATAGATATATTTAAGAAAGACAATACTCAATATAAGAGACGTGCTTTCTGCAATAGGATAGGACCACCATATAAAATTTACATTTCCAAGCAAAGACAATAAATATGCTGACGGTAACAAAACCACCAATTGTCTCAAAGCGGAAGTAATCAAACTCAATAATCCATTTCCAAACGCCTGATATATTGATCCACATATAATACAAAATCCTGCAAAAATATAACTAAGACTTATAATTCGTAAAGCAGGAACTCCGATTTTTAACATATTTTCTGATGCATTAAACAATGATAATAATTGTTTAGGAAATAATTGAATTACAATGAAGCCTAACAGCATAATACAGGAAGCATAAATAATGCTTAATTGAATTGCTTTGAGAATGCGTTCCTTTTTCTGGGCTCCATAATTATAAGCTAGAATTGGAACCATCCCATTATTTAACCCAAAGATCGGCATAAATACAAAACTTTGTAATTTAAAATAAACTCCAAAAACAGCGATTGCTGTTGAAGAAAACTTCATAAGAATTGTATTCATTCCATAAGTAGTCACAGATGTAATAGCCATCATAATGATAGAGGGAACTCCCACTGAATAGATTTTCTGAATGGTTTTTAAACAAGGACGAAAGCCTTTTATTTTGATTGTGATTTCATGATTTACCTTGATATTAAAAATAATTGCTAAAATTGCTGCTACGATCTGCCCTAATACTGTTGCAATTGCTGCACCCGCTACTCCCATTTTAGGAAATCCGAAGTATCCAAAGATAAAAATGGGATCTAAAATAATATTAATAATAGCACCTGTTCCCTGGGCAATCATACTATAAAAACTCTTTCCAGTAGATTGTAGTAATCGCTCAAATATAATCTGAAAGAATACACCAATAGAAAAAGTGCAAATAATGTTTAAATAAGATATCCCATAGGAAAAAATTTCTAAGTCTTTTGTTTGTGCTTTAAAATAAATCTCGGTAAAGAAAATTCCAAATATAAGAAAAACCAAATAACTAAGAAATCCTAAAAAAATTCCATTATTAGCAGCTCTATTAGATTCCTTAAAGTTTTTTTCTCCAAGACTTCTAGAAAGTAGAGCATTAATTCCTACTCCTGTACCCACTCCAATCGAACTCATAAGATTTTGAATAGGAAAAGCCAAAGAAACAGCAGTTAAAGCTTCTTCACTAATTTGAGCTACAAATATACTATCCACCACATTATAAAGAGCTTGTACAAACATAGATATCATCACAGGCAAAGACATATTTATAAGCAATTTTTTAATAGGCATTACACCCATTTTATTTTCTTTTGGTTTCATCTCATGCTTTCTCCTCTATGACAAAACAATGTCACATACAGTATTATCATTTTATGTTAAAAAACTAATTTTATTTGCACCGCAGTAATTCTATTCTGCAACTATTTTAAAAATCGAATCCTTATCACTCAGAATCTAGTACAATTAAAAACAGATTAGGGGATGATGCATATCCTCTCTAAACTATTAGGTTAGATTATATTTATTTTAATAGTAAGCGGTGTTATATTTGTTTCCGCTTTTCTTCACCAACACTATTTGACAAAGAACCAATCTTCTCTGCACTTCCCGTTCCGGCATTGTTAACTAAAATATCTATTTCTCCAAACTCTTTTTCTATTTCCTTTACAAAGTTATTGATATCCTCTGCTTTAGATACATCAGCTCTAACTCCTACAGCTTTCACTCCATATTCCCGGGAGATAGTTTGTGCTACTTCCCTCACTCTTTCTTCTCCTCGAGCACAGAGAGCTAAATGCACTCCTTCCCGAGCAAAAGCTTGAGCTACGGCATATCCAATTCCGATACTGCCTCCGGTTATTACTGCTATCTTATTCTTGAGACCTAAATCCAAGAGTGAAACCTCCTTCACATTTTTATAAAATCATTGATAAATTTTCTCAGGTCCTGCGGAAGAGAAGCAGCGAAGGAAACCCATTCCCCGGAAGAAGGATGGTTAAAAGAAAGAGTAAAAGCATGTAAAGCTTGACGGGAGAAAAGCTCTTTTCCTTTTTTGCTTCCATACACTGTATCCCCCACTATTGGATACCCTTGAGAAGCAAGATGAACTCTAATTTGGTGAGTTCTTCCTGTCTTTGGTTTCACTAACAATAAGGAAAATTCCTTTCCTCTCCCCACTACTTCTATCTCCGTATAAGCTGCTTTTCCTCCTCTTTTTCTTACCTCCATGAGACAAGGGTTGCGAGTACTTCTTCCCAGGGGTAGATCAATAGTTTTTTCTCCCTGCCATTTTCCTTCCACCAAAGCCAGATATTCTTTTTCCACCCGGCGAGCTTTAAATTCTTCTATCAGACGGAGGTAAGCTATATCACGCTTGGCTATTACCATTACTCCGGAGGTGTTTTTATCCAGGCGATGAACAATGCCGGGACGCAGGGGAAAGCCATATTGAGGAAGAGGGATTTGATAATAAAAGAGAGCATTTATCAAAGTCCCCTCTCCCCAGGAAGAGGCGGGGTGAACAGCAAGCCCGGCTCTTTTATTCACCACCAGGATATCTTCATCTTCATAAATCACGTCTAAAGGTAAAAATTGAGGAGGGGGGTGAGAAATATCTTCTACTGGCCAGCAAATCTCCAGTATATCTCCAGGGCGCACCTCTTTACTGGCTTTAGTTATAATTTCTCCATTTAATTTTATTTTTCCCTCACGGATCAATTTGGTAATTAAAGAGCGGGAAACTTCTGGAAAGTGACGATGCAACCAGATATCTATCCGACAAAAAGCCGGCTCATAAACTTGAATTTTCTCTTTTTTCATCAAACCATAAACTTAAGAGGATTAAAATAATTCCCATCACGATGAAAACATCAGCTAAGTTAAAAGTAGCCCAGAAGGAGGGCTCTATAAAATCTATCACATATCCAAAGCGCCAGCGGTCTAAAAGATTACCCCAGGCACCGGCTAAAAAGAGAGAAATTCCTCTGATGTAAGCAATTTTAATAAAAATCCAGAGAAGGACAATAGTGATAAAAACAGTAATTAAGGCCAATCCTTCTTTACTCATTATTTTCCAGCCAAAGGCACTGCCAAAGTTGTGACGTAAAGTAAGCGTAAGAATCCCGGGGATAAGAACAATAGAATCTTCAGCCAGATTTTTAATAGCCCACTGTTTGGTCAGCTGATCAGCAATTAAGGCCAGAGCTATAGCCAGAGAAAACCACAACCATCTAATGTTTCCTTTTCCAGGCTTAGAGTTCATGATTTTCTCAGCCGACTATCCTCCTGAAAATCCTGAAAAGAAAAACGAGCTATTTCTCCTCCTTCTTCTTTTTTTTCCTCCTTATTTCCTTCTTCCAAAGCTTTACCAGTATCCCAGTCTTTTTCCTTCCATTCTAAACTATCCATAAAAGTCTGTAACAACGACCTGAAACGAATTTGAAAAAGACGATATTGTTCCAAAAGGTCCTGGTATCCTCTTTCGATCTCTTTTTTTCTCTCCAGAGCTTCTTCAATAATTTTTTGGGCTCTAATTTCTGCTTCTTTTAAAACCATTTGAGATTCCCTTTTGGCTAATTCTCTCTCCACCTCTGCTTGCTTTTCCCACTCCTCCATCTGGGCTTCCATCTCAGCCAGCTTTTCTTCCCTCCCCGCCAATCTTCTTTTAAGCTCCCGATTATCTTGCAAAATCTTTTCCATTTCTACTGCCATGTTTTCTATTTGAGAAGCCAGTTCTTCCAAAAACTCCCGTACTTCGTGTTCATTATAACCGCGAATAGAGCGGTTAAAATCAATCTCTCGTATCTCTTCCGGTTTCCACCAGCTCATTTTTTCTCCTCCTCATCCTCTATATTCTTAGCTCGCCTATAAGCCTCCTCTACCCCTCCCATCACCAACCCCCTAAAAGCTCCCTCTTCCATTTTTTTTATCCCGGCAATGGTGGTCCCTCCGGGAGAAGCCACCCAATTTTTGAGCTGAGCAGGGTGCATATCCCGGGATTTTAAAAGAGACGCTACGCCCAATACAGTCTGAGTAGCTATTTTTAAGCTCCTCTCCCAGGGGATACCTATCTTCACCCCTCCATCGGCTAGAGCTTCTATAAAAAGGGCTATAAAACCTGGGCCACTACCACTGAGAGCGGTAAAAAGGTCCAAATCCTCCTCCTCTGCTTCAAAAACCCATCCCAGGGAAGAAAAAAGAAATAAAAGGTCTTCCCGTTCTTCGGTCTTCACCATCGGAGAAAAACACACCGGAACTACACCTTCTCCCACTTCCACACATAAATTGGGCATAATTCGCACTATCGCTTGCTGGGGAATAAGCTCTTCCAAATCTTTGATTTTTACTCCTGCTGCCACTGAAACGAAAACCGACTGAGAAAAATTCCGGAGAGAAAGAAGAACCTTTTTCACATCTTTAGGTTTCACAGCCAAAAATACAAAACGAGGAGCTTCTAAATTATTTAAGTTCTCTACCCATTCTAAATCTAAAGAAGAAGCCAGAGTCCTCGCTTTTTCTACCACCTGGTCCAGAAGGAAAAACCGAAACTTTTTATGCCAGTTATCTCGACATAAACCCCGGATTAGAGCACTTCCCATATTTCCACACCCAACAAAAAGTATACTATCTTCCATTTTCTCTACCTCTCTCCAAATATAGCTCGACCTAAACGTAGCATAGTGGCTCCCTCTAAAATAGCCCAGGGAAAGTCATCACTCATCCCCATAGATAACTCCTGAAAACTGGTAATCCGGGGCATTTCGCGATTCACTTCTTCTTTAAGTTCTCGCAAACGGGAGAAAATCTTCCTTACTTCTTGTTCTTCTCCCCCAACGGGACCAATAGTCATAAGACCTCTCAGTTCTAAATGAGAGAACTGAGCAATATGATAAACTAAAGATAGCAATTCTTCTTCCCTCACTCCCCCCTGAGTCTCTCGACCGGTAAGATTAACCTGAATCAAAACCGGGAGTTTTTTATTCAAATCCCTTGCTCTTTTTTCCAGCTCTTCTCCTTTATCTATGCTATCTAAAGAATGAAGGTACTGGAAAAATTCTACCACTTTTTTCGCTTTATTTCTCTGCAATCGACCCACAAAGTGCCACTCTACTTCTTCAGGTAAAAGAGGCATTTTCTTCAGCGCTTCTTGAACCCTGTTTTCTCCCAGATAAATCAGGCCCAGCGAAATCGCATCTTCAATTTTACTCACTTCTACCCCTTTAGTAACTGCTATTACTTTTATATCCTCAGGGTTTCTTCCTGCTCGCTGAGAAAAAATAGTAATCTTTTCTTTGACTGCTTCCCAATTTTCCCTTACCCCATATCTACCACCTGCCAGGGCTTTACATTTCTCCAGGGTGAACGCACCCATTCATCATCTCTACCCAGCTCCCCGAGTAAAGATTGCCATGCCCTAAAGGACCAGGGGTGAGGATGAGACAACAATTGAGGAATTTTCTCTCCTATGAGGCGATCTCCCCGAGCAAGAAGCAATTGAATCCAGGCTAACCGAGGGCTCTCTCCAGAAAAAGGAATTTTCAGCTTACCCAGACCTCTTTCCCAGATTCTTTTTTCTCTTTCCCAATCCCGAATAGAAGGAGTCCTCCAATCAGAAAGAGCAGTATGAGGTTTAGGTATTAAAAAACTGTAAGAAACTAAAACTTGCTGAGGATTCTTTATTCGAGCAACCAATTTTGTTAGAAACTCTAAATCTTCTTCTACCCCTCCCTCCGGTTTACCTAACATAAAATAAAGTTTTATTCTTTTTATCCCCTGTTCTAAAAGTTCTTTTATCAAATCTATCCATTCCTCGTTAGAAAGTCCTTTTCCCAGTACCATTCGAGCAGGAAAACTTCCACTTTCTGGAGCAAGAGTTATAGTTTCAACTTCTCCTTCACAAAATAACTCCCCCAGATTCTTTTTCCTCACAAGAGAAAGAGCGGAAAGAGAAGAAAAAGTGAGTTTCTTATTTTTTTTAAACACGTACTTTATTATTTCTTCCAAGGCGGGGTGAGACAATAAATCCGCCCCCACCAAACCTATTTTATCGGACCAGGGAGAAACATGGTCAATCATTTTCTCTATCAATTCTAAAGACCTGTTGCGTAAAGGATGGTATATATTTCTACCAGCACAAAAAGAGCAATGATACCTGCAACCCCTGCTTACCTCTACCAGAGAGGCACCCTGAAAATAGGAAAAAGGGGTATAGATGAAAGTACGAGTCTCGAATTCATTAATGTCTACCCATTGTCTTTTTACTGGAAAAGAAAACCCTTCTTCTGCCTCGAAACCCTGAAGTTCTCCCCCTTGATAAAGGGGTTTAACCCCACCGGGGATATACACCCCGGGAATATTCCCCAGAATCTTTTTCTTTTCTTCTCTGCTTTTGCCTTTTTCCTCCCCTTCCTTCCATAAAGCAAGAATTAAGGGAAAAATTTCTTCTGCTTCCCCTATCACTATAAGATCCATAAAGGGATCAAGAATTTCTGGATTAAGAGTAGCAGCAGGACCACCACTTATTACCCAGGGGTCTTTTTCTTTTCTATCTCGGGCAAAAAGAGGAATCCCCCCCTCCTGCAGTAAAGAGAGAAGATTAAGGATATCCAGCTCAAAAGAGAAGTTGAATCCTATCATATCAAAAGAATTAAGAGGTAAACCGCTTTCTAAAGAGCGGGAGCCATACTCACAAAAAAACCTTTCTCCTCGCCAATCTGGGGCTTCAAAAAGAAGACGGATAATAGACTGGTAACCTAAGTTAGTCATCCCTAAAGAATAATCTCCAGGAAAGCAAAGGGCAAACAAAAACTTACCCACTTTACTGGAGGGAAAAATCCCCTGCTCTTCCTCCCAGTAATTTTTGGCACTTTCTACCATTAACTTATTTTTTTCTCAGGAAAGCAGGAACATCCAGGTCATCAAAGGAGAAGGAGTCTGCAATCTCGCTCACCCTCTCTTCCTTTTCCTCCTCACCGTGATCAAACCCTGTAGCAATAATGGTAATTTCTACCTCGTCTTTCATTTTCTCATCAACTATTGCTCCAAAAATGATATTAGCTTCTTCCGAAGCAGATTCGGTGATCACTTCTGCCACTTGATTCACGTCCCAGATACTGAGACCAGGACCACCAGTAACATTAAAGAGCACTCCCTTAGCACCAGAAAAAGGTATTTCCAGTAGAGGACTGCTTACCGCGAGATATGCCGCTTCTTTGGCTCTGTTTTCACCACCAGCTCTACCGATACCCATGAGAGACGTCCCTGCTCCTTCCATTATAGCTTTGACATCGGCAAAGTCCAGGTTGATTATCCCCGGGATATTTATGAGGTCAGAAATGCTCTTTACCCCTTGCAAAAGAACATTATCCACCATGCTAAAAGCCTCTCCTACTGAAGTAGAGGGACTGGCAATTTGCAAGAGTCTATCATTGGGAACCACAATTAAACTATCTACTCGCTCCCGCAAAAGAGCAATACCTTCTTCTGCCTGGCGCATCCTCTTTCTACCCTCAAAAGTAAAAGGTTTAGTAACTACCGCTACAGTCAAAATGCCCAGTTCTTTAGCCAGGCCAGCAACAACCGGTGATGCTCCAGTGCCTGTTCCCCCACCCATGCCGGCAGTAACAAATAACATATCTACGTCTTCCAGAATTTCAAAAATCTTCTCTTTATCCTCTTCTGCCGCCCTTCGGCCTATCTCTGGATTAGCACCCGCTCCCAACCCTCGAGTTAGCTTTGCTCCAATCTGTAATTTGACATCGGCTAAAGATCTTTCTAAAACTTGAGTATCAGTATTCATAGCCACAAAGCCAACCCCTTTAAGGCCAGCCTGGATCATACGATTAATTGCATTACCTCCCCCACCACCCACACCTATAACTTTTATGTTTACCTTTCCGTTGCGAAGCCTCTGAGAATTCGAACGCATGACTATCACCCTCCGCCCTTAGTCCAGCATAAAAAAGTCTCTAATCCAATCTATAACTTTAGACCCCCGATTCTCTAAGTCGAGAACCAGCGATTTTCTACCTCTTTTTGTCGCTTCCTCCAAACCAAATTGCAGTAAACCACAAGCAGTAGAAAACATAGGATGAGATACAGTTTGGATCATTCCCACATGGTCTTTACTTTCCGGGGAACCTACTCTCACCGGTAATTCTAAAATAGAAGAACCTAATTCTGCAATACCCTCCAAAAGGGCACTTCCTCCAGTCAAAACCACTCCTCCCCGCAAAAGAGGATAAAAACCTGAAGATTTAATCGCTCGACGGATCAACAAAAATAGCTCTCTCACTCGTGCCTCTATTATCTCACAAGCATACTTCCTTTTTACCGTCTGTAGAGAGGAAAGTCCCAAATTTTTAGCTTCAATAACCTCATCATCAGGAATATGCCGGCTGAAAGCGCAACCATGGTGTAATTTGATTCTTTCCGCTTCGTCCCGGGAGGTTCGCAGACCTACAGCCAAATCAGAGGTAATACTCTCCCCTCCCAGAGGAACTACTCCTGAATAACGCATAGAGCCTCCGTAAAATATAGCTATATCTGCAGTCCCTCCTCCTATATCCACCAGAGTAATCCCCATTTCTTTCTCCATGGGGTGCAAAACAGCCAGAGCAGAAGCCAGAGGCTGAAAAACCAACCTATGAACTTCTAAACCCGCCTGCTGGAAACTTTTGGAGAAATTGTGAAATTGGTTCTCATCTACAGTAATTAAGTGAACCTTTGCCCGAAGAGAAGAGCCAATCATACCCGCTGGATCGGCTATCCCTGTTTGATCATCCACTATATATTCTTGAGGCAAGAGGTGGAGTATTCTTTTCCCTTCCAGATTTACCCCTGCCTTAGAGCCCTCCAGCACCTTATCTACATCTCGAGCATTAATTTCTCGTCCTCCCTTATTAAGAAAAACTTCATTCTCCAGGTTAAAAGAGGACACGCCATCACCGGCTATTCCGGCATACACAAGATCGGGCATCGCACGAGCGATTTCCAGAGCTAAAGAAAATGACTCTCTGATGGCCCCTGCTGCCTTATTAATATCTATTATTTTCCCTCTCCTTACGCCCCGAGAGCTACTCAATCCTACTCCCAGAACCTCAATAGCACTGCTTTTTTTCTGCCCGATCAGGGTGCAAATTTTACTAGTTCCCACGTCCACCGCTCCCAAAATAGGAGAGTGGCTATCCAAGGAGCGCCAACTCTTCAAAACGCATCCTCCTCGCTCGGCACTATAACCAGATCATCTCCTACTCGAAGATCAAACCCTCCTACATCCAGGTACTTTACCGCTATATCTCTCAAGTAGGGCTTAAGAATAGCCGATTTTTTCTTCAAATTATTAACCCCTTCACATCTTATAAATATACCACTTTGTAGCTGTAAAATAAACAGCCTATCATTCTCCACTGTCACAGCAGAAAGAGGAAGTTCAAACTCCTTCTTCCAAACTTTAATCAAGTCCAGCGACTCTAATAATAAACTCTTTCGATTCTCTGGCAAGTAAACCCTTACTAAATCAGTAGATGAAGCAGGGATTTCTACTCCTTCTTCATCTACACAAAAAACTTCGTCTCCCACCTCTACCCAGGCTTCTGGTTGACGTTCTTTTATTTCTATCTGCACAAGATAGGGAAAAGATTTACGCACTCTTGCTTCCTTTACCTGGGGAAGCTCTTCTAACCTTTTTTCGATTTCCCAGGGACGGAGAGCAAAAATATTACTACCCAAGGGGATATTAACTACCTTCAATAATTCTTCTTCCTGTAGCCATTGATTACCACTTATCTCTATCCTTTTTACCTTAAAAATTCCCGTCTGGAAAATTAAACTGAACAAGGCAAAGGAACATAGTCCTAAAATAAAATAAAAAAAAAGATTTGTCCAAAAAGCTTGGTTCTTTTCTGCATTAAGGCCATAGTTCTACTTCTCTTTCTAACCAGATACCTTTATTTTTATATACTTCTTTTTGTACCCAGTTCATAAGATATTCTATTTCCCAGGATTTTGCTCCCCCCAAATTAACAATAAAGTTAGAATGTTTGGAGGAAATTTGGGCCCTTCCCAAACGTAAGCCCTTAAGACCCATTTCTTCTATTATCCGAGCAGCACTATTCCCTTCCGGGTTAAGAAAAACACTACCCGCAGAAGGCCACTCCAAGGGTTGTCCTTCCTTGCGTAAGTAGCAAAATTCCCTAATTCTCTCCTCTAAAATTTCTTGCTCTTCAGGAAAGAGATTAAAAACAGCTTTTAAAATCACTATTTTCTCTTTTTTTAAATTAGAATATCGATAAGAAAAAAACAAATCATCTCTATTTAACCATTCCCTATTTCCATTTTCCTCCCGTATTTCTACTTTTTTTACCAATGGACCGATTTCTTTTCCAAAACAACCAGCGTTGATCCTGACGGCTCCTCCTACTGTCCCCGGCACTCCCACTAAAAACTCTATCCCTCCCAGACACTCCTCCCGAGCAAAGCTTACAAGATGCGAAAGAGGAGCTCCTGCCCCCCCCTCTATACAATTTCCTTCCCTTTTCAGTTCGCAGAACTCTCCTCCTAATTTAATCACCACTCCAGGAAATCCCTCATCTTTTACTAAAACATTAGAGCCCCGTCCTAAAATTTTCCACTTTATCCCTTCTCTCTCACAGGAGGAAACGACCTCATCCAAACATCCTCCATTTCTCACCTCAACGAGAGCAAGAGCTTTTCCTCCAACTTTCCAGGTGGTAAAATTCTTCATCTCCGGCTGAGGAATGATGGATAAATGGGGAATGTTTTCTAACTGATTTATTATTTTCCTCCATCTTGAGAGCAAAGAATCCATCCCGCTTTCCATACATCTCCTGCACCCATAGTAACCACCAGGTCCTCCGGCTTCAATATTTTTAAACACTCTCGAGCTGCATCTTCTGAGCTTTCTACCAGCTGAACTTTTTCAAACCCATCTTTTTTCATTTCCTGGTAAATTAATTCTGCAGAAACACCAGGGATGGGCTTTTCCCCGGCAGGGTAAACAGGCAAAATGAAGACCTGCTGAAACTTTTCCAGAACTCTGGCCATCTCCCGATATAACTGAAAAGTCCGAGTATAGCGGTGGGGCTGGAATATAACTATCAAATTCCCTCCAGCATAATCCAGAGCAGTTTGCCATACAGTCAACATTTCTGTAGGGTGATGAGCGTAATCATCTATCACCAGTGCCCCCTTTGCTCTCCCTATCTTCTCAAAACGTCTTTTTACTCCCCGGAAAGAAGAAATAGCCTTTTTCAAATGGTTCAGTTCTATTCCTAATTTTAGTCCCACCGTAATAGCAGCTAAGGCGTTATTTACATTGTGTAGTCCCGGTACCCGTAATTCAAAATCAGCCAATTTTTTATCTTTCCAGTCCACCTGGAAAATGAAACCATCCTTCTTTTTTTCTTTAATCTTCCCTCTTACATCTCCTTCTTCCATGCCATAGGTTAAAATTTCTAAAGAAGAAAGATAAGGCAATATGGAGCGAACTGTAGGGTTGTCTTGACAGACCACCCCGAACCCCTCTTGTTTTATCTGGTGTAGAAAGCGGATGAAAGCTTTTTTTTCCTCTTCCATGTTTCCATAAAAAATCAAGTGGTCATCTTCAATATTGGTAACTACAGCACAGAAGGAATTAAGTTTCAAAAAAGAGCCATCACTTTCATCTGCTTCAGCTATGAAAAATTCTCCCCTGCCTGCTTTCGCATTCCCTCCGATATCCTCCAGTTCCCCTCCTATAGAAACAGTAGGATCCAGGCCTGCCATTTCAAAAAGAAGAGAAATCATAGAAGTAGTAGTAGTTTTACCATGGGTTCCGGCCACCACAATGCCTTTTTTGCTGTTTACCAGAGATGCTAACATCTCTCCCCGGGGAATGATGGGAAGATTTAATCTTCTAGCTTCTTTTAATTCTTCATTTTCTTCAGGAATGGCTGAAGAAACGATAACCGCTTCTGCACCCCGGACTTGTTCCAGACGGTGACCCAGAAAAACTCGTATTCCTTTTCCCTTCAAACGGGCTATAGCTTCATTCTCCGTAATATCAGAACCACTAACCACGTATCCTTGTTCATGAGCTATCAGCGCTAAGCTACTCATCCCCGCTCCTCCAATACCAATAAAGTGGAGGTTACGGGGTAAGAGATAATGTGTCTTGTCCAATCCCTTTCCCCCTTTTTAGTTCCTCGATTATGGTCTGTGCAATCTGGGAAGCCGACTCTCTCAGATATTTTCCCCTTAAATCAGAAAAAACACAAGAGGAAGAAATCAAAATCTTTTCCACCTCTTCTATAAGCAAGGAAGAGGTTAAATTTTTTTCTTCTATAACTCGAGCTAATCCTTGCTTCTCTAACCACTGAGCATTATACAGTTGATGGTCATCGGTTGCATCTCCATAAGGAATGAGCACAGATGGCAACTCAAACCAGAAAAGTTCAAAAATAGTGTTAGCTCCCGCCCGGGCAATAGCCAGATCTGCCGCAGCATAGGCTATCCCCGGTTGAGGCAAAAATTTGTAAACTAAATAAGGAGAGGAGAATTTCTCTGCCATTTCTTTGGTGTGCTCAAAACCCTCTTCACCGGTGATATGGATTACCTGTAATCCTTTTTTTTCTAACCAATCCATGGTTCCTAAAAAAGTGGTGTTAATTACCTCTGAGCCCCGGCTCCCCCCCATAACCAGAATGGTTTGTCTATCCTTCTTCAGTCCTAACTTTTGCCGGGCCTCCTCTTTTTTTTCCTTCCAATCCATTACTTCTTCTCGCAGGGGATTGCCCACCACGTCGATCTTTTCCTCCCTATCTTTCCAGTAAACAATAGCCTCTGGAGCAGAAATGAAAATTTTCCTGGCCCAGCGAGATACTAATCGGTTGGATAACCCGGGATAAATATTTTGTTCGTGAATATAAATGGGAACACCTAAAACCCTCGCCCATATAGCACTCAAAAGAGAAAGGTAGCTTCCCATGCCCAATAGAGCTCGAGGGCGATAACGGAAAAAATAAAAAGCAGTCTGGAAAAATCCTATTAAATTATCCATCAACACAGAAAAAAAAGAAAAATCCCATTTTCTATTCCAACCTCGAGCCCGGACAAAAAGAAGAGGAAAGTCTGCTTCTTTCAACAAATTTTCTTCCATTCCTCGTTTGGTTCCCAAAAATATTACTTGAAAGCCTCTCTTTCTTATCTCTTGAGCAATACAAAGAGAAGGAAAAATGTGCCCTCCTGTTCCTCCTGCAGCAATAAAAATCGTATCCATCTATTTTGTACCTCGCGCGACATTAAACAAAATCCCCAGCTCGCTAAGAGTGATTATTAAAGAAGAACTACCATAGCTCAATAAAGGGAGCGTCACTCCGGTAACAGGAAGAAGCTTTAAAACCGCGGCCATGTTAATGAAAGCCTGCAATATAATACTAAGAGTAACACCCATAGCCACGAGTCCTCTGAATTCATCTTGAGATCCTTGAGAAATTTTCCAACCCCGCCACAGGATAATGATAAACAGTATCACCACCGCCGAGGTTCCTATAAATCCTAATTCCTCTCCTATAATAGCAAAAATGAAATCAGTATGGCGATCGGGAAGGAAAAAAAACTTTTGACGACTTTCACCTAACCCTCGTCCCGCTATTCCGCCTGATCCCAGAGCTATGAGAGATTGAATGATGTGAAACCCTCTGCCTAAGGGATCTTTCCATGGATCAACAAAAGCATAGATACGCTCTCGCCAGTAATCCTTACCTCCAAAAAGAATGAGAAAAACACCACTGGGTATTAAAACTATCAAAATCAAAAGGAGGTGCTGCAATTTACTCCCTCCTAAAAACAACATAAGAAAGGCAACAAGAAATAGAAAAAACGCGGTACTCAGATCTGGCTCGATCAACACTAAAAGACAAATTAACCCCACTAAAATCATAAAAGGCATAATTCCTTGCCAAAAATCTTCCACTCTTTCTTTGTAATTCGCCAGAGCATCGGCTAAATATAAAATTATACTCAATTTAGCTAATTCCGAGGGTTGAAAGCTCAAAGCCCCTAAATTTATCCACCGGTAAGAGCCTCCCCTTACTCTCCCTACACCAGGTACAAAAACCAAAATCAAAGAAACAAAAGTAGCCAAGAGCAAAAAGCGGTTTATACTCCGCAAGCGATCTAAAGAAACAAAAGTAAATATAGTTAAAAAAAGAAACCCCAGTAAAATTCCTAAAAGATGCCTTTTCAAAAAGTAAAAAACATCGCCATAAGCGTACAAAGCAGTGGTCATGCTTGCACTAAATACCATTACAATCCCTAAAAGCAATAGTAAAAGTATTGACCAAAAAAGGTAGGGGTCAATATCCCACCACCACCTGGTTTTAAAAGAAAGCCTCTCGTCGTTAACAGGAAGTGTTATTTTGTTCCAAGTCATAAACCAATTGACGGAAGTGCTCCCCCCTTTCCTCAAAATTACGATACTGATCCCAGCTAGTGCAAGCTGGAGAGAGAAGAATAGCATCCCCCTCCTGAGCTAGGCTTCTTGCTCTCTTCACTGCTTCTTCAAGAGAAGAAACTAAATACCGTTCAAGATGAGAGGGGATAAACCTCTCTATCAGATTCCGAGATTCTCCGTAAATAACCGCTGCTTTAACTTTACTACTTTGAAGAGCAGAGTTAAGTTCACTAAAGTCATCAATTTTCGCTCTACCTCCCAGGATTAAAACAACAGGACAAGATAAAGACTCTACAGCTACTCTCGTCGAAGAAGGAGTGGTAGATTTTGAGTCATTAAAATAATCTATCCCCCTCCAGCTTCCTACTTTTTCTAAACGATGAGGAAGAGAAGAAAGAAAAGATATTGCTTCTTCTACTATCTTATCCTCTATCCCTAAGAGTAAAGCTATAGATATGGCAGCGAGTAAGTTTTCTTGTTGATGTTTCCCGGGAAGAGAAAAGTGAGAAAGAGGAAAAAGAGCTTTTTCACCTTGAAAAACTTCGTTTCCAGAAATATAAAATCCCTCGGTGAGTTTTTTATCTCGAGCAACCGGCACCAATTGAGATTTAACTAATCGGGAAAAACGAGTTGACCAATCACTGAGAGAAAAATTGATGATAGCAAAATCATCCCTTCTCTGATTCTCAAAAATGCGAGCCTTAGCTTGAAAGTAATTTTCTATAGTAGAATGATAATCCAAGTGATTAGGAAACAAATTCAGCACTACAGCTACCGAAAAATGAGCCTTTTTTATGCGAGACAGCTGAAAACTGCTTAACTCTACTATTCCCCAATCAAATTTTTCACGAGCAGAAAGACTTTCTATCAAAGGATAACCCCAGTTACCTCCCACAAAAACTGACCAGCCAGCCCTCTCCAAAATTTGTTTGGTCCAAAAAACAACAGTACTTTTTCCACAAGAACCGGTAATTCCAATGAGAGGAAAGGAAATAAACCGAGTGGCTAACTCTATTTCGCTGATCACCGGTATTCTGCGTTCTTCTAAAGCCCGTAAAGCCGGATGAGTCGGTGGTATACCAGGACTGGTGATGACCTCAGAAATAGAAGAAAAATCAGTCTGCAAAAAATCGGAGGAGGAAAGGAACTCAAACCTCTCACTTTCTGCTATATCTCGAGGTATTTGCTCCTCTTTAAGATAATCATCTATAGCTAAAACTTTTTCCTTTTGTTCAAGGAGAAATCGGCTGACTGCTATTCCTGTTTTACCCAAACCCAGAACTACCTGCATTTTTTCACCTCATTATCCCTAAAAGTGCGGCCACTACTCCCACCCCCTGGATGATCCAGAACCTTACAGTAATTTTACTCTCTTTTTCTCCTCGGAGTTCAAAATGATGGTGGAGAGGACTCATAAGAAATATTCTTTTCCCAAATACTTTGAAGGAAAACACTTGAAGAATCACCGAAAGGGTATCCAGAAGATAAACAAAACCGGCTAAAGCTAATAGCCAGGAATAGCCAGAAAAAAGAGCTAAAATCCCCATAAGAGCTCCTAAAGACAGAGAGCCGCAATCTCCCATAAAAATCCGGGCGGGCCAGAAATTAAACCAGAGAAAAGAAAGCAGCGCTCCGCTGAAGATAATTGCTACCTGAGCTAAAGGAAAATTTCCCTCTAAAAAAAAGAGCCCCGCCCAAAAACTAAAAGTCAAAATTCCACAACCCGCTGCCAACCCATCCAAACCATCGGTTATATTAAAAGCATTAGTAGAGGCCAAAATTAAAAACAAACCATAAAGAAAAAAAGGTATCTTCCCCAACTCTATGATCCCACTTCCATAGGGGACAATTAAATAGTGAGGGAAAAGAGGAAATCCTAAAATCAAAATAAGAACAGAAAATACCAGTTCCAGAAGAAATTTGTGGCGGGCTTTCAAGCTCCAGGGTTCTCCGCGAAAACTTTTAAAATAATCATCTAATAAGCCTAAACCAGTAAAAGAGAGCAAAGTTATAAGTATAATCCAGATCTGGGGGGTAAACTGCTGGAAGAAAGAGAGCACCAATAATCCAGAGAGAATCATAATTATTCCTCCCATACTGGGAGTATTTTCTTTATGAAGATGGAGATTGGGGCCTTCTCTTTTTATTTTCTGGCCTATACGGGTTTTTTCTTGCCAGCGAATGAAAAAAGGAAAGAAAAACAACCCCAGAGCAAAAACCATAAGAAGAGAAAAAATCAGACTTTTAATCTCGTTCATGGTTTTCTCTCCACTCTGGAGGAATAGCCTTCTCCAGCTCTAACTTCCTCGATCCCTTAAAAAGTATTGCCCACCGCTCTCCCCTGGGCGTATAGCGAGAGAGAAATTCTCGCACCTCCAGAGAGGTAGAAAATAGTAAAAACCGGCCCTCCTGTATTTCCTCTTTAGCTATTTCTTCTGCCGCTCTTTTCATTTCTTCTCCCACCAATAGAGTACGAGAAAGAGAAGATTTTTTTAGCTCCCTCAAAAACTCTCGATGAGCTTCAGCAGAAACACCCCCTAATTCTAACATATCTCCCCATACTCCCCAGGTTTCAAAACCATGGCAAGCTAAAGAATCCAGAAACTGCAAAGATTTACGAGAAGAAAGAGGATTAGCATTATAAGAATCATCGATGACGATTCCTCCCTGGTAGAAGAAAAAATTACCTCTTCCCTGAGGAGGTTGCCAATCTCTTAAACTTCCTTCTATTTCCTCCACTCCTATACCCAGTTTACAAGCCAGATGGAAAGCAGGCAATAGCATAACTGCCACTTCAGGAAAAAGAAAAGGAGCAAAAAAACAGAAGTCATTTTCTCCCATTTTTATCTCTATTTTAGCTTTCCAGGTTAAAGGATCGAGCGAGAAACTTTTCAAGTAAATGTGATTGGCAGGGGAAAAGCCAAAAGATATAATTTTTTTCCCCTCTATCTTTTCCCCTACCAATCCACTCCATTTCTGGTCGGTATTGAGATAAATTATCTCGGTCTTTTCCCTGACCAGTTTAATTTTTTCTTTTACTACTTCTTCCACACTACCTAAACCCTCCAGATGCCCTTCTCCAAAAGAAGTAAAAACCACCATGTGAGGGTCAATAATTTCTGCTAATTCTTCCATCTCTTTTTTTTTGCTTATCCCCGCTTCTATTATTAAATAATCATTATTTTCTTTAAAATTGGCTATAGAGCTCGCTACTCCTATTACTGTGTTAAAACTCTGAGGAGTTGCCTCTACCAGAAAACGCCTGGATAGTAAAGAGGCAAAAAAGCTCTTGCAAGTAGTTTTGCCCACCGTGCCGGTTATGGCAATTTTATATCCCGATAATTTTTGAGAAGCCCCCCTTCCGAGATGCTGGAGAGCTAAAAAAGTATCCGGTACTCGAAAAACATAAGTTTCTTCTTCTCCATCTTCAAAACGACTGACCAGGACTCCCGGCGCACCTTTCTTTATCGCTTCTTTCACAAATAAATGTCCATCAGTCCTTTCGCCTTTAAGCGCTACGAAAAGTTGCCCTGCTTTCAGGGAACGGCTGTCAATGGCCACCCCCTCAAAAAAGGGAGCCTTCCCTGTTTTCTGCATTTCAGCTTGAGTAATTTCTACTATTTCTTGAGGATAAAACTTCATTTTTCTTTTCTTTCAATATTTTCCAGGCTATATAGTGGTCGTTGTGAGGAATCGCTTTCCCGCCATACACCTGGAATCTCTCCGGGCCCTTCCCCGCCAAAAAAACTGTATCTCCTTTTTGAGCCAATTCCAGAGCCTGCCGGATGGCATCTTCTCGATCCAGAATTACCTCAAAATGTAGATCCTTATTCTTTGCTGCTCTTTTTACTCCTTCTAAAGCATCAAAAGCAGTTTGCTCCGGACTCTCTCCCCGGGGATTATCAGTGGTAACAATACATACATCACTGAAGCGAGCCACCGTTTCTCCAATGAAAGGCCTTTTGCTCCTGTCTCTTTCTCCTCCACAGCCAAATACGGTAATCACTTTCCCCGGAGTTAGATCTCGAATAATAGAGAGACTTTTTTCTAACCCATGCCAGTTATGAGCAAAATCTACTATGACGGTAAAATCTTGACCTGCTTCTACAAGCTCCCATCGACCAGGAATATGATGAACCTGGAATAGCGCTTCTTGAATATCATTTATATCTAAACCATAAAAAAGAGCCAAAGAAATAGCAGAAAGAGCATTGTACACATTATGAATGCCAGGAAAATGAATTACCACTTCCATTTTCCCCCAGGGACTTTTTACTAAAAAAGAGCTTTGCTGAAGAGAACAAGTAATGTTCTCTCCTCTTATCTCTGCCTCCTTGTTTAGGCCGTAAATGAGAGAAGGAACTCCTATTCCTTTTCTCATTTTAAGGCAATTTTCGTCGTCCCCATTCACCACTACTACCCGAGGATAACTCTTAGAGAGATTTTCTTCCACCATCTGTAGAAGTTTTCTCTTGCTCGCAAAATAATGTTCGAAAGTACGATGAAACTCCATATGTTCAGGAATTAAATTGGTAACTAAAGCAGAATCAAATTTTATTCCTTCCACTCTTCTTAAAGCTAAAGCGTGAGAAGAAACTTCGACTACTGCGTTTTTTATACCCATTTTTTGCATCTCATAAAGATGGCGATAAAGAGAAAGAGACTCCTCGGTAGTGTTTATGGCTTCTTCTTCTTTAGGACCTATTATGTTGCGGGCTGTGGTAAGAAGACCACAGGGGAAACCACTTTTTTCCCAAATGGCGCGGAGGAAAAAACAAGTAGTAGTCTTTCCATTAGTGCCTGTTACTCCCATAACCCTGAGAGAAGAAGAAGGGTCACCATAAAAAAAGGAGGAGGCCAGAGCCAGAGCTTTTCTCCCTTCAGGAACTAAAACCCAGGATACCTTAACTTGGGGAGGAGGAACAAATTCTTTTTTTTCTAAAACTACTAAAGTTGCTCCCCTTTTTATCGCTTCTTCAATATAAAAGTGACCATCGGTATTAGAACCAGGAAGGGCAAAAAAAACATAGCCCGGCTGTACCCGACGAGAATCAAAAACAAGGCCTCTAACTTCTTCCTCGGGGTTTTCAATTTTTCCTTCTTCAAAAGAAAATGAAGACAAAAACTGACCTATAGTCAAAATAGCCCTACCTCCGCTTCATCTGACATTATACCAGCATAGTTAATAATGTTCTGAGCAATTTCTCTAAAAACAGGAGCAGCAATATCTCCGCCATAATATTCTCCTTGTGGTTCATCCAGAACTATAATAATTCCAAAGCGAGGCTCAGGAAGAGGGAAAAACCCTACAAAAGAAGAATAAAACTTGCGAGGGTCATAGCGGCCGTCAAGTCCCACTTTCTGACCAGTTCCTGTTTTCCCCCCTATACGATATCCTTCTATATAAGCCTTTTTTCCCGTTCCCTCTTTT
>NZ_JAAYFP010000124.1:0-5567 GCF_012728195.1 Candidatus Sordicultor fermentans | reverse complement strand
TGATGGGAAAAAGGATATTTGTTTTCAGTACTACTCCTCAATTTGGTAGGAAATGTCTGGAGAAGGATCCAGAAGGAGTGATAGTTACCAGTCACTACTCGGTGTCGGAGGGTAGACTGGCTCGGGTGGCAGCGGAATATGTGGGAGGATGCGGAGCAGGTAGAGCTTATTGTGCTCTACAACCTGATGGGGTAATTACTCCTTGTGTGTTTATGCCTATTGTTTTAGGAAACATTATAGAACAACCTTTCTTCCAGATCTGGAGAGAGTCATCAGTGTTAAAAGAACTTAGAGATAGAACCCTTTATCGGGGACATTGCGGAGAGTGTGATTATCAGCTGGTTTGTGGAGGATGTCGAGCTCGGGCTTATACTTATTTTGAGGATTATTTAGCTCCTGATGCGGGTTGTAAGTTCAATCAAGAATTTTGGGAAGAGATAGAAAAAGAAGAGCCTTATCTGGCAAATTTTTAATTTGATTGAAGAGGTGAAAGATGGATAACAGTTTTTACGTTACTACTCCTATTTACTATGTAAATGACGTTCCTCATATTGGTCATGCTTACACTACTTGTGCTGCTGATGTTCTGGCTCGCTATTATCGCTTGCGGGGGTATCAAGTCCTTTTCTCTACCGGTACCGACGAACACGGACAAAAGATAGAAAAAGCCGCTCGGGATTTGGGAATCACCCCTCAAGAGCTGGTAGATAAAATGGTGATTCGTTTCCAGGATTTGTGGAAGAAAATGAATATCTCTTATGATGAGTTTATCCGTACCACTGACCCTCGCCATATAAAGGTGGTGCAAGATTTTTTCCGCTTATTAGATGAGCGGGGCTACATTTATCTCGGAGACTATGAAGGATGGTATTGTGTCCCCTGTGAAACTTTCTGGCCGGAAAGCCAGCTGGATGAGCGCTTGGTTTGTCCCGATTGCGGGAGGTCTTTAGAGAAATTAAAAGAAGAGAGCTATTTTTTTGCTCTTTCCCGCTTCCAGGAGCCACTTTTACAATATTTGGGAAGCCATCCCGATTTTATAATGCCCGAAAGCCGGCATCACGAAATTGAAAGTTTTGTAAGAGGGGGGCTTAAAGACCAGAGCATCTCTCGTCTGGGGCTGGAGTGGGGGATACCGGTTCCTTCCGATCCTCGTCATACTCTTTATGTATGGTTCGATGCTTTGGTTAATTATTTAACGGTAGCGGGCTGGGGAACTTCGGAAGAGAAATTCTCTAATTTCTGGCCTTATGCCTATCATCTGGTGGGTAAAGATATTCTTCGCTTTCATGCTGTTCTCTGGCCCGGGATGCTCATGGCTGCATCTTTACCTCTCCCTCGCCGGATATTCGCCCATGGTTGGTGGACGGTAGAGGGAGAAAAAATGTCTAAATCTCGAGGTAACGTGGTAGATCCTTATTTGATGATTGACCGCTATGGGGTAGACCGTTTCCGATACTTTCTGATGAGAGAAGTGAGCTTTGGTCTGGATGGAGACTTTTCAGAAAAAGCGCTGATAGAACGTTCTAATGCTGATTTATCTGATAACTTTGGTAATTTTGTTCACCGAACTTTAGGGATGGTATGGAGATATAAAAAAGGGGTGGTGAAAAAGCCTTCTCCCTATCAGGATGGAGAATGGGAAAAGTTACTGGAAGAGGTAAAAGAGGGTTTCCAGTACTATATGGAGCGGTTTGCCTTCTCTCAGGCTTTAGAACAAGTCTGGAAACTGGTACATTTTGCTAACCGCTACATCGAGCGAGAAGCTCCCTGGAAATTGCACAAAGAAGGGAAAGAAAAAGAGGTGGAAAATCTTCTTTATCGCCTATTAGACAATGCTCGGTTACTGAGTTTTTTCCTTTACCCTTTTATGCCTGATACTACTTTGAAGTTGAGAGAGCTTTTAGGTTTGCAGCAGGATCCGGGAAAAGAAAGCCTGGAAGAAAGTCTGTGCTGGCAAGGAGGACCGGAAGTTTATTCAGTGGAGGAGGCTCAGCCTTTGTTCCCGAGAATTATAGAGTAGAGGAGTGAAAAAAATGGTATTGCCGGAAATCAATCTGGAAGATTTTCAAAATATTGACCTGCGGGTGGGAGAGGTAGTAAAAGCAGAAAGAGTGGAAGGAACTAAAGCTCTTTTGGCTTTGCGAGTCAACCTGGGAGAAGAAGAAAGAACCCTGGTGGCGGGCTTGGCTAATTATTACACACCTGAGGAGTTGATGGGGAAAAAAATCATTGTTCTCACTAATTTAAAACCGGCTAATATCCGGGGGATCAAATCAGAAGGGATGCTTTTAGCTGCTGATGATGGAAAAGGAGCAGTTAGCATCTTGACTGTGGATCGAGATATAGCGCCAGGAAGTAAAGTAAGATGAGTTTTTGGGTAGATATTCATGCCCATTTAGAAGGGGAGGAATTTCTAAAAGATCGAGAAGAGGTTATAAACAGAGCACAAAACGCTGGAGTAGAGATTATAGTCAATGCTGCTACTTCTCTCTCCTCGATTCAAGAGACTTTAAAGTTAGTGGAGCGTTATCCTTCGCTTTATGCTAGTGTGGGCATTCATCCCCAGGAGATAGGGGATGAATTGCCCGACTTCTCTATCCTCGAGGAATATGTACGAAAGGAAAAGGTTATAGCTATAGGAGAGGTAGGATTAGATTATTACTGGGATAGAAGTCATATCGAAAAACAAAAAGAAGCTTTTATCCAGCAAATTGAAGTAGCAGAAAAGTTTTCTCTTCCTTTAATTGTCCACTCCCGGGAATCTAATAAAGATTTATGGCAGATTATAAAAGAGAAGGTGCGGGATGTGGTGGTAATCTGGCATTGTTTTTCGGGGGACGAGGAGATTTTACAGGAAGCACTACCTCGAGCAGTTTACTTTTCCCTGGGGGGAGTGGTGACCTACCCCGGGGCTACCCATCTGCGAGAAGTAGTTCAAAAAATCCCCCTTTCTCGTGTTCTTTTAGAAACCGATGCTCCTTACCTTCCTCCTCAATCGCGGAGAGGCAGGAGAAATGAGCCAGCATTTTTAGTTGAGACTGCGTCATTTCTGGCTCAGTTATGGGGTGTTTCTCTTTTGACTTTGAGGGAGAAAGTATGGGAGAATTTTTGCTCGATTTTTGGAAGAAAACTTGATTTACGCTATAATAATAAAACGTAAGATAGAAAGGGTTTTTAGTTATGATCAAAATGAAAGTTCAGGGTTTGATGTTTGACCAGAAAAACACTATGGCAGTGGTAGTTCTGAGCGATGAAGAAGAAAAAAGGAGCCTTCCTATCTGGATTGGCTTGTTTGAGGCGCAGGCCATTCTTCTGGGTTTACAGGGAGTTAAGACTCCTCGCCCTCTTACCCATGACCTCATGGCTTCTCTTATCCACCAATTAGGAGGAGAACTGGAAAAAATAGTCATTACTAGAATTGTGGATAACACTTTTTATGCTCTTCTATATATTCAGGTGGAGGGAAATGAAATTACCATAGATGCCCGTCCCAGCGATGGAATAGCACTTTCTTTACGAATGGGGGCGCCCATCTTTGCTTCCGAGGAGGTTCTCAGCTCTACTACTGTAGCAACAGGAGAGATAGACGATAAGGAAATAGAGGAGTTTCGTCAGTTTTTAGATAATTTAAAACCGGAAGATTTAAAAAAATATCTGGGTTATGAATCATAACTGGATAATAGGAGTTATTGGTCAACATTCCTGCAGTGCAGAACTATATGAAAGTGCTTATCGAGTAGGAAAAGGGATTGCCGAACGAGGTGCTATTCTCCTTTGCGGAGGATTAGGAGGGGTGATGGAAGCGGCTTGTCGAGGAGCAAAAGAAGCTGGCGGTTTCACTGTAGGTATTTTGCCCGGCAATTCCAGGGAAGATGCCAACCCTTATGTGGATTTAAAAATTGTGACCGGTCTGGGAGAAGCCCGTAACCTGATAATTGTCCTAACTGCTTCGGCTCTCATAGCCTGTGGGGGTCAATCTGGAACTTTAAGTGAAATTGCCTTAGCTCTTTCTCATGACAAAATTCTCGCCGGATTGAATACCTGGAAAATTCAGGATTCTACGGGCAAAGAAGATTTTTTTCCTCAATTCCAGGATGCTGAGGAAGCACTACATTATGTTTGGGAGAAACTGGAGAGTAATAATGCCCTTTAGTGAAGAGCCAGGAGAAATTAGAGTGAGTGTGTCTACCCTGGTAGAAATGGCGGCGCGGAGCGCTTTCCTGGTAGAGGGGGTAATGGGGGATTTTAACCATCTCTTAAGGAATACCAAGGTCGTTGTGCAAGGAGAAACTCTCTCCCCCAATGATAGAGTCTCGACTAAAGAAAAAGGGGTATTTATTAATATTTCCTTAAAAGTGGATTCTCGGAAAAACTGGGAAGAGATAGCGCAAGAGGTGCAGAAGCGAGTGGCTAATATGATAAGAGAATGGGGATTCCCTCTGGAGGGGGTGAATGTAGAGGTTTCTGAAGTGGAATGGTTTTTAGAATAAAATAAAAAAAGGGGTGATTTGAATTGTACAATCCTGAAGGTTTATGCCAGGTGTGCAGGCATTGCGACGCAGAAATGAAGAAAAAGGGGATTTATAAGTGTCTATTAGGAGAGCAAAAAGAAAGACAAGAGCCAGTAGACCGCTGTGATTATTTTTTCCCTGGACACCTGGAACACCCGGAGGAGAACTATTCCATGTTAAACCCTTAGTCTGGTAGTTTCGGTGATTTAAGGGGCTAATTTTGACCAGCTTCCATATCTCTCCCCGATGGGGGCAGCATTTTCTGGTTGATAAGGCTGTCCGAGATATAATAATCGATAAAGCCGACCTGAAAAAGGAAGACACAGTAGTAGAGGTGGGAGTAGGGAAGGGGATCCTTACTGAAGTTTTGGTGCAAAAAGCCGGTAAAGTAATAGGGTGGGAAATTGATGAGCGGCTTTACCGGATGGTTCGGGAAAAGTTAAAAGATTATTCTAATTTAGTTCTTTATAGAGAAGATTTTTTATCAGCTGATTTACCGTCTCTCCTTTCTTCTTTTTCTTCCCTCAAGTTAGTTTCTAACATTCCTTATGCTATCTCTTCTCCCTTTTTTTCTAAAATTTTGGAAAGTGGAATTAAGTGGGATCTTCTAGTTTTAATGGTTCAGCGGGAGTTTGGAGAAAAAGTGTTGCAGAAAAAAGGAAGCCCTCTTGCAGTGGGAGTGCACCTCCTTTATGAAGTAGAAAAAGTAAGAGAGGTTTCTCCTGGTTCTTTTTCTCCTCCCCCTGCGGTTCGTTCTCTAATTCTTAAATTTATTCCTCTTTCTCCCCAGATAGAGCCTGATGCTTATAAGGAAATTATGCGCTGGGTTCATTTTCTATTTTCTCAGAGACGGAAGAAAGTAGAAAAACTTCTCCGTCCTCAATTGGGAAGAGAGAAAACCAGAGAAATTTTAGCTCGAGCTCATATTCATCCTGAGTGGCGGGCAGAACACCTGGAAATAGAGCACTGGATAGCTCTCGTTTCTCAACTCGAGACGATAGCCAATAGTTGACTACGAGAACACTGAGGAAGGAAAAGTCCCCGGAGAGGGGAGAT
>NZ_JAAYFP010000123.1:0-5265 GCF_012728195.1 Candidatus Sordicultor fermentans | reverse complement strand
CGGCTCGCCTTGCACGGGAACCAGAACGGCTCCGCTTTCAAACTGGGGACACCACCCTGAAAGGTACCAACCGTTGGCAATGTTTAACTCATCATAATAAATTAGCCCGCAAGAAAGATTTTTCAGGGTAAGAAGTTCCCTTACTTTTTGCAATCTGATTTCTAGTTCACTTGCCGGTAAAGACATAAAATCACCGCCTTTTTAAATTCATTTACTTACCTAAACTACGGGAGATTGTTTTTTGTCTTTTAGAGAAAGCGGAGCAGAAGCTGCTTCTTCAGGAAGTGATTTAGGGTGGCGAGACACCCAATGGTAATAAATACTGGCCGGCAAAAAATAATGAGCATATCTCCAATTTCTTATAGTTCTTTTTACCACTCGGGATAAGGAGTAAAATTGGCGGAAAATATAATTGTAACCATCCTGGAGTTCTTGAGGGGTCATGCGTAGAGGGTGGTAAACTACATGAGCAAAATCATATTCTCTCCAATCATAAGAAAAAATCCGTTTTTCTTCTGCAAGCTGTTTAAAAACCTCCGTTCCTGGAAGTGGAGTAAGAATAGAAAACTGGGCAAAATCTAAATTGACACCTTCCAAAAAACTGAGGGTTCGTTGAAAAATAGAAGAGTCGTCTTCGTCAAAACCAAAAACAAAGGAGCCAATTATCATAATGCCGTATTCATGAAATTTATCTATCAACCTTTTATATTTGCTTACTTTATTGAAGTTTTTATGCATCTTTTTTAGACTATCTTCGTTAATTGACTCAAAACCCACGAAAAGAGCAATACAGCCACTTTCGGCTGCCAGTTTCAATAACTCTTCATTTTCTGCCAGCTTCAAAGTCCCCTGGCTTATCCACTTTTTTCGAAAAGGAATTAAAGCTTGAAATAGCTCTCGAGAGTAACGAGGATTACCCACGATATTATCATCCAGAAAACCAATGATGCGAGCATTGGGATAATGACCGATCTCCTCTATCACCTCCTCCACCGGGCGATGACGATATCTGCGCCCCATAAAAGTAGAGACAGAACAAAATCCACAATTATGGGGACACCCCCTAGTAGTTTGGAAGACATGTCTCAGTAAATACCTCTTATCTAGTAAATCCAAGCGAGAACAGGGAAGCCCCGCTAAAGGCGGAGGACAATCATGACGGTAAAACTTTTTTAATTTTCCTTCTTCCAAATCTCCCAGAAGTTCTTCCCAGAGGCCTTCTGCCTCTCCTATTACCACACTATCGGCATGTTGAATAGCCTCATCAGGTAAAGCTGTAGGGTGAATACCCCCCAACGCTACCTTTGTTCCTCTCTTTCTAAACTCATCAGCAATATAATAGGCCCGATAAGCCGTAGCAGTCATAACTGTAATTCCTACCAGGTCCCATTTTCCATCAAAATCTATATTTTCCAGGCGCTCATCAATGATTTTTACTTCATGATGAGAAGGAGTTAAAGCTGCAAGAAGGGGCAGGCTGGCTTGGGGGAAAGGAACAACTCTCACCTTCCGCTGTAAATTATCTGTGCCCGGAGCAACAAGAAGTATATTCAAAAAATTTCCATCCTTTCTTCCTCGGAATGAGGGATTATATTTTACCATACTTTTATGATACAATTAAAACTATGAAAAGAGAAACTAAATTTTCCTTCCTGCTGCTATTACTAATTATCATCAGCTTTTTATGGGTTCCACTTGTACAAGCTCAAGAAAAAGTTATATTAGGAAAAGTAGAAGGAATCATTAACCCGGTTATTGAGCAATTTGTCGTCCGTTTAATAGAAGAGGGAAAAAAAGAAGAAGCTAAAGTCATTCTAATCCTCTTAGACACCCCGGGAGGGTTAGAGGAATCCATGCGTAACATGATTAAAGCTATTCTCCAGTCTCCCATTCCTGTAACTACCTATGTCTATCCCCCCGGTAGCCGAGCTGCCTCAGCGGGAAGTTTTATCGTTATGGCTTCTCATCACGCTTTTATGAGCCCCAACACTACCATTGGTGCTGCTCATCCTGTAACTGTGGAAGGACAGGAAGTAAGTGAAAAAATAGTCAATGACACAGCTTCTTTCATTAGAACTTTAGCAGAAACTCGAGGACGTAATCCAGAAATAGCGGAAAAAATGGTTAGAGAAAGCATTTCCCTCACCGAAAAAGAAGCGCAAGAAAAAGGTATGATCGACGGGATCGCTGAGAGCCCGGAAGAAATTATAGAATTTTTAGGGATTAAAAATCCTCAGATCATAGAAGTAAAGATGAAAGAAAAGGAAAAATTCCTTCACTTTCTCCTCAATCCCACCCTAGCTTACCTCTTTTTAGTGATTGGCGCTCTGGGAATTATATTCGAGCTTTCTAATCCCGGAGCTATTATCCCTGGAGTCTTTGGAACTATATTGTTGCTTTTGGCTTTTTATGCTTTTTCTATTTTTCCCATTAATTTAGCTGGCATTCTCTTCATCTTTTTAGGGCTCTTACTTTTTATTCTGGATCTTTTAGTTACTCCAGGAATAGGAGTACTAACTGCAGGAGGTGCAGTAGCACTCTTTTTTGGCTCCTTAATGCTTTTTGATATCCAAGGAGGGGTAACGCTGCCACTAAATGTTATCATAACCACTGTACTTTGTGTTGCAGCTTTCTTTGTATTTGCCCTAGGTATGGCTCTAAGAACAATGAGGAAAAAGGTAGTAACGGGGATAGAATCTTTAATTGGAGAAGTAGGTACAGCTAAAGAAGATTTGAATCCCGAGGGTTTTATAACAGTAGAGGGAGAACTATGGTGGGCCAGAGCAGAAAGTCCGGTTAAAAAAGGAGAAAAAGTGATTGTCTCTCAGAAGGAGGGACAAACTTTGATTGTTAAAAAGGAGGAATAAAAATGAGTTTAGTAATTTGGGTAATAGTAGTTATTGCAGTTATTTTTCTAGCCTCGGCAATTCGAGTAGTAAGAGAGTATGAGAGAGGAGTAATCTTCCGTCTGGGGCGTCTGGTGGGAGCAAAAGGACCAGGCCTTTTCTTTGTCGTACCATTTATCGATCAGCTAATTAAAATAGACCTGAGAGTGGTAACTATGGATGTTCCCAAGCAGTCTCTTATTACCCGGGATAACGTTCCTGTTACTGTAGACGCGGTAGTTTATTTTCGAGTGCTAAGCCCTGAGGATGCAATAACTAAAGTAGAAAACTATATAGCTGCTACTTCTCTAATTTCCCAAACTACTCTGCGCAGTGTGGTGGGACAATCAGAGTTGGACGAGCTTCTTATTCACCGGGATAAAATAAACGAGGCTCTACAAAAAATAATTGACGAAAAAACCGACCCCTGGGGGATAAAAGTATCAGCAGTAGAAATCAAAGAAGTAGTTCTTCCTGAAGAACTGAAAAGAGCTATGGCCCGGCAGGCAGAGACCGAAAGAGAAAGAAGAGCGAAAATAATTAGCGCCGAAGGGGAATTCCAGGCAGCAGAAAAACTCTCTCAAGCGGCTGAGATTATTGCCAGAAACCCCGTTGCCTTACAGTTACGCTATCTTCAAACCTTAAGCGATATCTCAGCAGAGACTGCTACAACAATATTTTTCCCCCTCCCCCTGGAGTTTTTGAAAGCCTTTGGAATAAAGGATTAAGCTTTTTAACCTCTGCTCCAGCTTTCTTTTATCTCTCCAAAATAAATAGAATGGTAATCGTCCTGGGGATAGAACTCATCGAGAATAGAGGCAATGAAGTTTCCGGCTTCTACCCTGGTTTTCTGTATTATTTCGCAGCCAAAGGCTACCTCGCATCCTTCAATAACTGGAACAGGAAAATCATTTATATTGACGGGGTTAAACCCACACTGGGAAAATTTATCCACCTCTCTTCCTGAGGTGCTACCACAGAAGTCAATTTCCTTTTTCCAGGAAGAGGGAGGAACACCCACCACAAAAAAAGGGTTTTCCTCTAAAAGAGAGAAGGTATGGCGAGAAGGTCGAACTAAAACGGTAATTATTGGCCTTCTCCATACTATCCCTAATTCTAACCAACCAATGGTCATCACATTAGGACGGAGGCTCTCCTTATCGTTAGAAATAAGGAAAACTCCTCCCAGATTTTCTAAAGTTTCTAGAGCTATTTTTCCAGCTTCTAACCAGTCACTTTTCCGAAAAGACAAAATTCCACCTCCCATGATAGTTTATATTATAATAAAACAGAAACAGGAGAAGGTCAATGCGAATAATTAAACCTTTCGATCCTTGGCAGGGGAAGTGGTGCAGTTGTCCTGCCAAATATACTCTCAACCCTTACACCGGTTGTGCCCATCGCTGCCTTTATTGTTATACTACTTCTTTTATCCCCCGGGCTTTCGAGGTGCGAGAAAAACCTGGTATCTTAAAAAAAGTAGAAAAAGACCTGGAAGAAATAGATTCTTCCCGATATCTCTCTCTTTCTAATTCTTCTGACCCCTATCCTCCGGAGGAAGAAAAGCGAGGACTCACCCGAGCGATTCTCAACCTATGCCGGGAGAAAGGTCTCCCCGTTCTTATTCTCACTAAATCCACATTGGTTACCCGGGATATAGATATCCTGAAAACCATGAAAGCAGCAGTAAGTATTACTGTCACCACTTTTAACTCCTCTATTGCTTCTGTTTTAGAAGGAGGAGCCCCATCTCCTCAAAAGCGGGCTCAGGCTTTAATTGAACTCCACGAGGCCGGTATTCCCACTATATTGAGGATTGACCCTCTTATTGCCGGAATCAATGATAAACCTGAAGAATGGAAAGAAATACTATCTCTTCTCTCTCCCTATGTAAACCAGGTGGTAGTCTCTACTTTTAAGCCACGGCCCGATTCCTGGAAAAGGATTACCACCACTTTTCCCTCCTTACAAAAAACCAAGGATTGGTATACCAAAAAAATAGGAAACAGTATTTATCTGGAAGACAACCGAAGAGTAAAATTGCTGGAAGAAGCGAGAGCCACCATTCATTCTTTCTCCCTTCCTTTTTCTTCGTGTCGGGAAGGGTTAGCTAACTGGAACGATTTGCCTTGCGATGGAAGTGATTTATTAGAAATTAATCGATAAAGTCCATTTCCTTAAAGCGAGAAATATCACTCGAGGGATAAAAATCCTCCGCTGTTTCATCACCACTACAGAGAATAGATATGGCTAACTCCTTCATTAAATCTATATCTCGAGGTTTGCTCAGAGTGTTACCCTCTTCATCTTTTATGACTCGTACTACAGGACGGATAGGCAAACCTTCGTTTAACTTTATTACTACCGCTGTTTCTCCACT
>NZ_JAAYFP010000122.1:0-3576 GCF_012728195.1 Candidatus Sordicultor fermentans | reverse complement strand
GACCCCTTTTACCACAAGCTTTTTGACCCCTTCTAACCCAGCAGTCAACAAAGAAACCAACTCCCCTTTTAATCTTGCTTCTATTTTACCTCATTATCCTTTCTCCACCAATTCTTTTCCAGCTCTGTTTTAAGTTTCTCCAGGGCTCTATCGCGGTGGGTGCGGAGAGAGGAGCGAGAGATGCCCAGTGTTTCTGCTGCTTCTGCCTCCGATAGCCCATCGTAGAAGAGAAGATAAATCGCCTCTCGCTGGCGAGGGCTGAGAACCTCAAGAGGTAGGGAGATGTTTTTCCTCTTTTCTTTGAAAGGCGCAGAGTATTTTTCTATGAGGTCGGGTAAAAGTATCTCTCTTCCTCCTTTATATACTCCCAGTCCTTCTTCCTTCAATCGCTTGTTCCAGTAGTGGAAAAGTTCTGCCTCGTCCATAAGCACCTCCTTATTTGTCCTTATTATAGGACTATAAGTCCTGTGGGTCAACAAAAGAATTTTTGAATTCCCTCTTTCTTTTTGGAGATAAGTGTTCTATAATTTACTTGTTATGGGCGACTGGCAGGACAAAGGACAGAGATTAAGAGAGCTGAGAAATAAAAAGGGTTGGTCGGTCAGGGGATTAGCTCGAGAAATGGGAGTTTCCAAATCTACCGTTTCTGACGTGGAGTTAGGTAGAAGAAAACCCACCGCCAACTATCTGATAAAGGCAGCCAAAACTCTGGGCATAGCAGAGAGAGAGCTGCTGGAGTGGTATGGCTATCTGGAGCCTCTGCCTCCCGATTTAGACCAGAAACTAGAACGGGTGGCTCGAGAGTTTGATACCCTCTTTTTAGACCACCTAGGGGAGCTAAACGAAGAGTCCAAAAAATCTCTCGTTGATTTTTTGGAATATTTGATAGAAAAGCAAAAAAGAGAGGACAGGGATTAAAGATTTACCCCTTGATTAGCTTATCTCCAGAAAGTATCGAAAAAATAGAGAGTTTTTCTTCCTCCCTTCCCCGGATAAATAGTGAAATCGAAGCGCTTAAATTAGCAGAAAAGGAGGGCATAATTGTTGAGTTTTATGACTTGCGAGGATTTAAGGGAGTTCTAGCCCAACGCCGGGGACAAACTTTTCTGGGGGTGAATCAAAGGTTGCGAGAAGCAGAAGAAGTGAAAACCATTCTTCACGAGTTAGCCCACTATTTCTTTCACTGGAATAATCGATTTCGTCCCATATTTCTCTGCCAGGAGTACACCATAAACCGCGAAGAAAAGGAAGCTGATTTCTTTGCCTGGTGTCTTGTGGAGGAATACTGGCGGGAAACCCTCTCCTGGAAATTCTGGGCCAGAGACAGAGATTTCTCTTAAGCTCATAAATAAGCCGGGACAGGCAGCCCGAGAGCAACCCATGGCGCCATATCATTCTGTCACTGCAAGCATGGATAGCCTAACGGTTGACCGAACCTTGATAGTTTCCCCTGGTTTTTTACCTTTTCTGATATTTGAAACCCAGTAAATACAGGCATTCACATTTTATTCTTCTAAAAGCGTAGTGGCAAAGCAACTACACAGCCTATCCTTCAGACAATAAAATGGTCGCTCTTTAAATGACTGAAAAGCTTGGCCTAAACACTCCAATACATTCTTACCTTGTTTTCTCACTGTAGAGATAAACCACGGATACGACAAAAGTAATTAGCTCCTTTCTCAAGAACGAAAACAACCTGATATCTTCTCTTCGCTTTGGCCATACGTAGGCCCCTCTCTGCCAGGTTATCATCAAAAGAAACCTGAAAGCCCTCCATAAACCGGAGAGCATCTTTTTAGTACTTGATGAGCCTATCCAGTAAATTCTTAGCTTTACTCTGTTTCTTTCTACCTCTTCCGGGACTATCTCTTTCATCTTCTCTGGGATAGCCCTTGAGAGCTTGAGTTAACTCCCGGAGGTGGCGACAACTACAGAAGGCATGAGCACATTCTCAGTAACTCAACTTGCTCATTTTTTACCAGAAAAATGTGGTATAATTACATCGCAATTCCTCAGTTCATAAGCCTTTCAAGGTTTTTTAATTTTTGTTGCTTACCCGAAAACGGGAACCTCCAAAAGGAAAAGCCCTATATAGACCGATATTTTTGGAGACCATTGCGCAGCCTGGGTTCATAAAAATTTTCTCTACTAGAGAGAGGAAAATCAGAAACAAAGTAAATATCTTCTACCCGTTCTCTAACCAAAGCGATGGCTACTGCTTTATGTCCTCCCAGTACAAAGTCTCTTTTTATCCTATCAACCTTGTAATTCATTTTAAGTCATGTTAGGATGTTAATCAAAGTTGAATAAAGTTTTGACCAGTCGTGGTTCTTGACTGATTAAAAAGGAAAACGGTGAGAAGCCGTTGCTGTTGTCGCATCTGTAACCAGCGCAACCCGGTATCATTCACTGCCTAGTGGGTGGGAAGGATGATGCCAAAAAGGGGCTGGAAGCCAGAAGACTTGCCACGATTGTCTGCTTATATTACCTCCGACACAGAGGGAAAGCAGGAATAAACCAAGTTTTGGTAAGTTCGGCAAGCTGCCTTCTCATAAGAGGAGGCAGCTTTTTTATTTGCTCTATCTACACTAAATGGAACAGAAAACAGCTGCTCAGGCAGCAAGAAGCAAAGATGGGTTAGATCCACCAATATTAATTAAAGGAGGCAAGTAAACGATGCACAAGAAAGTTCATTCAGTATTTACTCTCTGCGTGGTTGTTTTTAGCATGTTTTTTAATATCAGTGGTGTTTGGGCAGCTCAACTGGAAGAATTAATTTTTCCTATGGAAGAGATTATAGTAATTGCCTCAAAATATCCAGAAGAGCTGATAGATTCACTCGCCAGCGTAGAAACCATTAGCAGAGAAGAGATCACAATTTCTCAGGCAGAAAACTTAGCCGAGGTTATAAGAAATGTGTCTGGCCTGGAAATTGCCGATTACGGTTATCCCGGAGGCATCAAAACGGCCAGCATTCGTGGTTCATCTCCAGAACAGGTTCTGATAATGATCGATGGTCAAGTGGTGAATAACCCCCAATCAGGCAAAATTGATCTGGGTCAAATTCCCACAGACATTATAGAAAAAATTGAAATCTACCGTGGTCCAGCTTCTGCTCTTTATGGCGCCAATGCCTTGGGAGGTGTGATTAATATCATTACCCGCGGCAGAGAAGGAGGCTCCCACTGGTCAGGAGCCATTTATGGAGGAAGTTATAATACTCAAAAATACCAACTTTCCTACCAGAACCAAAATGATGATACCCAATACTTCCTAACCGGCCACTATTACAAAACAGATGGAGAGCGGGAGAACAGCCAGCTGGATAAAATTAGTTTCATGAGTAAAATATCCAGAAAGCTAGACCAACAAACCAATTTGGATCTAACGATTCGCTATTACGACCAACAGCAGGGGCTGCCCGGTCCTTCTGACCACCCTACTCCCAACGCAGAACAAGAAGACCGTGATTTCAATGTAAACCTTAAATGGCAAAAACAAGAGGAAGATCGCGACATCAATCTAATGATTTGGCATGATACTAACAGACGCTACTATGATAATCCGGGCGAGTGG
>NZ_JAAYFP010000121.1:0-6681 GCF_012728195.1 Candidatus Sordicultor fermentans | reverse complement strand
GTTCTATCATCACCTTATCTGTCACTCCTGAATGGTTCTATCACCCCTCATTCGTCACCCCTGAATGGTTTTATCAGGGGTCCACATTATTTGAAAACCAAAGGAAAAAGCAAAAACATGGATTCCCGATAAAAGATTTCGGGAATGACAAAAAAGGAATGACGGTGGGGGGTGGATTCCCGGCTAAATTTCGGGAATGAGAGAACAATAGAAACCCCCCACAACCTTCCTGCTTTCCCATTGCTCTTCAAGATAGCTTTCTGAATCCTCTTTGTAATTACTGTGAAAACCCTCCAAGACAGCGCTTTTTATACTCTTATAAATTTCCAGATGAGCATTATGGCTTTAGGCAGCAAGTTTCCTCGTTTCATTCCTTATACCTCTATGTAATCTCTCCTCTATTTTTACTTAAGTGTTAAGGTATGATTTTTCAAACGGTCTCTAAGATTATTGACAAACTTCAACTGACCATTTATAATGCTAATGAAAACCATTTTCAATAACAAGAGGTTTTAAGTATGCCAAGATGTAGAAGAGGAGGGCCACCCTGGTGGGAGCCCAGATTTCAGGAAGCCGGTTTTCGGCTAACTATGCCCAGACAGGCAATATTAGAAGTGCTGAGCAATACTGAAGAGCACCCGAGCGCAGAAGAGATATATTTAGCAGTTCAAAAAATCTACCCCAATATCGGGCTCACCACTGTTTACCGGACTTTAGAGTTACTGGTAGATATGGGATTGGTGTTTAAATTTGATTTTGGAGACAAAAGAGCAAGATATGAGTTATCTCAAGGGCCTACGAGCAAAAAACATCACCATCATCTGGTATGCACCAATTGTGGTCGAATAATAGATTACACTGACTTTATTGACGAGGAAAAAGAACTGCTCCGGCGAACAGAGGCAGGGCTTTCCGAAAAATACAATTTCAAAATCACCGACCATCTTATTCAGTTTTATGGTTTATGTGATGAATGTCGAGGGTAACTTAAAAATTTTTTGGTAATAAATGAAAATGATTTTCAATATTGAAAGGGAGGTGTTTCAAATGCCAGGTGGCGATAGAACTGGTCCTTGGGGACGAGGTCCAATGACTGGAAGGGCTGCTGGTTACTGTGCAGGTTATTCAGTTCCCGGCTATATGAACCCTATTCCTGGTCGAGGATGGGGAGCAGGCTTTGGCCGAGGGTGCGGTCGAGGCCGGGGCTGGAGAAACTGGTACCGGGCTACTGGTCTTCCCGGTTGGGCGAGAGCTGGTTATGGTTATCCCGCTTTTGGGGGCTGGGCTTATCCTTATGCTCCAGCACCAACTCCTCAGGCTGAAGCAGAGCTACTGAGAGAACAGGCTGAGTTATTGAAACAGGCCTTAGAAGATATTCAAAATCGAATTAGCGCTCTGGAAAAAGCCGAAGTATAAAACAAGAAGAATAAACAAAAGAAAGGAGGTAAGAATCTTTGGTAGCTTTTGTAGCTTTTCTTACCTCCTTTCTCACCAAAAAGGAGTGATAATATTATGAAGATAGCTATCTCTACTGAAGGAAATTCAGGCTCTCCCCATTTCGGGAGGTGTCCGTTTTTTACCATTATAGATTTAGAAGATGGGAAGGTAATCAAAAAAGAAGTGATACCAAATCCGGGGCACGAGCCTGGTTTTATTCCCCAATTTTTGCAGAATATGGGGGTAGAATGTGTAATTGCCGGAGGTGCAGGGAAAAGAGCAATTAACCTTTTCCAGGAATCTGGGATTCAGACTATTTTAGGAGTAACTGGCGGCGTGGATGAGGTAATAGAAAAACTAAAAGATGGTAGTTTAGAAGGTGGAGAGAGTTTATGCAAACCCGGTTTGAGTAAAGGCCATACCGGAAAAGAGTGTAACCACCACTCGGAGTAAAGACCAGAAAGGAGTTAAAGATGAAAATTGGTATAACGGCCAGAGGAAATAATTTAGATTCGGAAGTTGACCCCCGGTTTGGAAGGTGTGAGTATTTTATTATAGTAGACCCGGACACCCTGGAATTCGAAGTTATTGAAAATTTCAGTATGGAGGCTGCAAGCGGAGCGGGGGTTCAGTCTGGTCAATTGGTAGCGACAAAAGGAGTGGAGGCAGTTTTGACCGGCAATATTGGGCCTAATGCTTTTCAGGTGTTACAGGCAGCAGGGATAAAAGTGATAACCGGAGTTTCTGGTAAAGTGGAAGAAGCTATAGAGAAATATAAAAGAGGGGAATTCAAACCGGTGGAGAGCTCAAACGTTGACTCCAAATTTGGGATATCGGAAAAAGGAATGGGGGGATGAGCTATAGTGCCACAGGGAAGAGGTTTTGGTCAAGGAGCTGGCCAAGGACAGGGCAGAGGATTAGGAAGAATGGGAGGTAGGCGTCCGGGAGCAGGGGCGGATGGAAATTGTGTTTGCCCGAACTGTGGGACTAAAGTTCCTCATCAAAGAGGAGTGCCTTGTTATTCTCTGGCTTGTCCTCAATGTGGGGCAGGGATGGTTAGAGAATGATAGTATCGGTAGCCAGTGGAAAAGGTGGGACGGGAAAAACCACTGTAGCAGTTAGTCTGGCTCTTTCTATCTCGGAAGAAGAAGTTCAATTTCTGGATTGTGATGTAGAAGAACCTAACGCGAGCATTTTTTTGAAGCCTCAGATAGAGGAAGCCCTACCGGTTTCTATTCCAGTTCCCAGGATAGACCAGGAAAAGTGTAATTTTTGTGGCAAGTGTGCTGAGGTTTGTGCCTATCACGCTTTAGCAGTGCTTCCCGGAAAAGTACTGGTTTTTCCTCACCTCTGCCATGGTTGTGGTGGTTGTAGCTTGTTGTGTCCTCAGGGAGCAATTACCGAAGTGGGCCGAGAAATAGGAACGATGGAGATTGGCCGCTCAGGCGATATAGAGTTTATCCAAGGTAGGCTAAACGTGGGAGAAGCGATGCCCACCCCCCTCATTAGGGCAGTCAGGGAAGAAGCTAAAAAAAGAAGGAACCCTGCTGCTGTCACCGTAATTGATGCCTCTCCTGGAACCTCTTGTTCAGTGGTGGAAGCGGTGAAGGGGAGTGATTTTTGTATTTTAGTCACTGAACCTACTCCTTTTGGCTTAAATGACTTGATTCTGGCAGTAGAAGTGCTGAGAAAGCTGGGAATCCCCTTTGGAGTGGTGATAAATCGCTCAGGAATGGGGAATGATAAAGTCGATTTTTATTGCCAGGAAAATAACATTCCTATTTTATTACGGATACCATTTGATAGGGAAATTGCTGTTTTATACTCTCAGGGTATACCTATAGTGCAGGGAAAAAAGGAATATATGGAAAGGTTTCGAGGGATGATGGACCATATTAAGGAGTTATCGCGGGCATGAAACAAATTCTGGTAATTAGCGGAAAAGGTGGAACAGGAAAAACTGTTTTAACTTCATCTTTGGCGGCTTTGGCCAGAGGAGCAGTTCTGGCTGATTGTGATGTGGATGCAGCTAACCTGCACCTTGTATTGCACCCGGTGGTAAAGGAGGTTCAAGACTTTTGGAGTGGGCAGAAAGCGGCAATTGATTATGAGCAGTGCATCAATTGTGGTCGTTGTCTCTCTCTTTGTAGATTCGGAGCCGTTAAGACTCTAAAAAATCAAGATGGTAGCTTAAAAAAATTGGTGATTGACCCTGTTGCTTGTGAAGGATGTCGAGTTTGCTATTATACCTGCCCGGTGGATGCTATCCGGATGGAAGACAGACTTTCGGGGCAGCTATTTATTTCTGAGACTAAGTATGGTCCAATGGTGCACGCTAAGCTGGGAATAGCTGAAGAGAACTCGGGTAAATTGGTTGCTCTGGTGAAACAAAAGGCGCAGGAAATAGCCGAAGCGGAGGGAAAAACCTGGCTTATCATTGATGGTCCACCCGGTATAGGATGCTCGGTAATCGCTTCTCTTGCGGGAGTAGACTTAGCTTTAATAGTAGCTGAACCTACTTTGTCAGGTATTCACGATATGGAAAGAGTAATGGATTTGGCTGTTCACTTTGGTGTGCTCGCTAAAGTTTTTATAAATAAATGTGATATTAATTGGGATAACACCCGGACAATTGAGGAGGTTTGCCAAAAAAGGGGAATAGAGGTGATAGGACGCTTACCTTTCTCAGAAGAAGTAGTGCGGTCTTTGGTTGCGGGAGTGCCGGTGGTAAAATTTTCTCAAGGAGAGATAGCCGAAGAAATAACTACCTTGTGGAGGAAAATTGAAGCTATCTTTGGGGAGGGGGTAGTCCTGAGTGGCAAAAAAGAACAGAGGTTTTAGATATATCTACGGTCCGGTAGCTTCCTGGAGGCTGGGAGCTTCCTTGGGGATAGACCTTATTTCTCAGAAAGAGAAGGTATGCAATTTTGATTGTGTTTATTGCCAATTGGGTAAAACTTTGGTCTTTCCTCAACAGCAGAAAACCTATGTTCCCACAGAGGCAATAATAGCAGAGCTTAAATCTCTGCCGGAGGTTCAATTGAATTATATTACTTTTTCCGGTCGGGGTGAACCTACTTTAGCTGAAAATTTGGGCCAGGCAATTAAGGCAGTAAAAGAGGTTCGTTCTGAGCCCGTGGCAGTTTTAACCAATTCATCTCTGATGAGCTATCCTGAAGTTAGGGAGAATTTATCCGGGGCAGATCTGGTAGTAGCCAAGTTAGATGCTTATTCTTCAGATTCTCTTTCGAAAATCAATCGCCCTCAGCCGGGGATAGAGTTCGACCTCGTAGTAGAAGGAATAAGGCAATTTCGAGCAAACAGTAATACTCGGCTGGCTCTCCAGATTATGTTTATAGAAGAGAACAAAAATCAGCCGGAAGAGTTTTGGCCCCTCCTCGATTATATCCAGCCGGATGAGGTTCAAATTAACACCCCCTTGCGTCATAGTCCCATACCGCCTCTCTCCCCCGAGGATATTTTCCAGATAAAAAAGTGTTTTTCTGCTTATAACGAGCATCTTCCTGAGGAGGGGAAAATAAATCTGGTTTCGGTTTATGATGCTAAACCAAAAGAGGTCTTCCCTATTAGTGATGAGAGTACCCTCAAAAGAAGAGGAAAGGTGTAAAATCACTTAAACAATTTACCGAAAGAGAGGCGGTCTTTGTGTGGTGGAGCTTTAATAAGATTCTGGTAGCAACAACTTCAGGGCTGTCGGGGTTCGGAGAAAAAATAAAAGCAGAACAACCTGCTTTATCCCTCAAGGAGAGAAAAGAGGCGGAAAAGCCAGTAGAAGTAAAAATCACTGTTATCTATGATAACTATTCGTTAGTTGAGGGTCTTGAAACAGAGTGGGGTTTTTCTTGCCTGATTGAAGGTCTGGAGAAAACTATTCTTTTTGATACCGGTGGAAGAGGCGACCTGTTACTGGAAAATATGAAAAAGCTAAATATTAATCCCCGGGAAATAGATATAGTTTTTATCTCTCATGACCACTGGGACCACACCGGTGGCTTATTATCTTTTCTTCAAGAAAATCCTCAGGTAGAAGTCTGGTTGTTAGACTCCTTTTCACCGAATCTGAAAAATGAGGTCACAAGAAGTGGGGCTATCTTAAGGGAAATTAAAGGACCAAGCCCGGTTTGCTCGGGAGCGTATTCTACTGGAACTTTAGGGGATGCAATCAAAGAGCAATCACTGGTTATTGAAAGTAAAGAAGGGTTAGTACTGGTAACCGGTTGTGCTCATCCGGGGGTGTTAGATATCATTCGGTCGGTTAAATCTTCCTCTAACCAGGATATCTATCTGGTTATGGGCGGTTTTCACCTGCTTGATCTATCTCCGGAGGAATTACAAGAAATTGCTGATAGATTTAAGGAATCAGGAGTGAAAAAGGTAGGGCCATCTCACTGTAGTGGTGACCTCACTCGGGAGTTGTTCGCTCAAGAATATAAGCAGGATCTGGTAGAAGTTGGAGTGGGTAAAACCATTAGTTTTCCCTGAAGTCAAAGCCTCAGACCTCTTTTCAAGATAAGCGCAAACCTTAATTGATTTAAAATATCTTCTCTCTTTACCCCTCTTATGAAGAGGCAATAGGGGGAAGAAGGATCTTCCTCATAAGCCCGATTTTCTTCTCTCTCCTTTCCGGGGAGAGGGTTAGGATGAAATAACTATAAAAGGGGCGCCTCCCCCCTATAGTCCCCCTGAAAAGACAAAAAGAAAGAGCAAAAGCATGGATGCCTCACTAAATTTCAGGCATGACGAAAGAGGCGTCACCCCTGAGTGGTTCTATCAGGAATCTAAATAATGAGAGGAGACATCCCTACGGTTTCCAATAGAAGGACAAAAAGAAAAAGCAAAAGCATGGATTCCCGATAAAAGATTTCGAGAATGACGGATGAGAACAGGGTGTGGCGCTCTCGCTTTTAGACCCCCTCACAAGGAAAAAAGCAGGATCCGCCACACGAGGGGATGGCAATCCTCGTAACCAGGAGGAGAGAGAAGCAAAAGAAGGGATAAAGCTGTTTTTTAAATTTTCAAAAATTTTTTTTGATTTTCAGGGATGCGGAATAACATGGTACCCCCCTGAGTAATAATTTAATATCTCTGAGAATAACTTGTCAAGAATAACAGGAGGGAAATTAACTATGGATGGAGAAATACTGGGGTCTCTCTCCCTGATTATCTCCCAAGGGCTTTTATTCTCCTTTCCGCTGTTCTTTCTTACCGAGTTAAACCAGAGAG
>NZ_JAAYFP010000120.1:0-7053 GCF_012728195.1 Candidatus Sordicultor fermentans | reverse complement strand
TTGCCCATCTTAATTTTTTTGCCTGGGGCATGACCAGCGGTAGAGGATTTATTGCCCTGGCAGCCATGATTTTCGGTAAATGGACTCCGGTAGGGTGTTTCTTGGCCAGTCTTCTCTTCGGGTTTGCTGATGCTCTACAGATGAGAATCCAGACTCTGGGGATATTACCTCCCCAGATTATTTTGCTCCTCCCCTACCTCATAACTATTCTGGTTTTGACTGGTTTGGTAGGAAAAGCTACTCCTCCCTCTGATTATAAACCCTATATTAAAAAGTAGATCATACGGAGGCACACCACCAAGGTGAAAAGAACAAAAACTCTGGTTTATCTGGGGATTCTTACCACCTTAAGCATAGTTTTAACTCGCTTAGCCAGTATCCGCATTCCCTTGGGGGGAGTAGAGGCAATTCGCATTGGTTTTGGCCAATTACCGGTGATAATGGCCGGGATATATTTTGGGCCAGGGTCAGGAGCTCTGGTAGGAGGGCTATCTGACTTTTTAGGCTTCTTTCTAAATCCTATGGGGCCTTATCTGCCTCACTTTACCCTTACTGCTATTTTACACGGGCTGCTTCCCGGGCTCCTATTTCACCGTAGTTCACAACCTCTCAGGAAGAGAATTTTTTGGTCTATAGCTATTCCTCAAATAGCAGTAGGGATTTTCCTCACCTCTTATTTTCTGCATTCTATTTTCGGAATACCCTGGAACATCCTTCTTCTTCCCCGCCTGGTCAGTGCTTCTCTCCAGATATTCATTTACTTTTATCTTTTACTTCTTTTATCCCGAAGTCCCTTTTTATCATTTGCTTACCTTCAAGATTCTCACCAATAGGGAGAATTTATTATAGAGTTCTGTAAAACCTGTTGTAATAGTTAACCTTGGCGGAGGAAAAAACTTCAAGCTAGATAGGACCAAAAAGCAAAGCCTTGCGTACAAAACCTGCTGTGCTCGCCTTTTTCCGTCATCCCCGAAATCCTTTATTGGGAATCTAGATGCTTTTAAAACCATGGACCCCTGATAGAGGCTTTAGGGGTGATGATACTTCCTTCTGTCAATGTATCTTAAGAGGGCGTCAAATAACTCATGGATGAGTTATCTTAACACCCCTATTGACAAATTCAAAAAGAGATGATAATCTATGATTGCCATCGGTTCTGAGGGATTAAGCCGGAGGGTGGGGGAAAGAGCTTCTGTTTGAAAGATAAGAAGCTCAAAGCTTTCGAGCGGAAGTCCATCCTGAAATTTCTCGCTAAATGCGAGAAAGCAAAGGCTAAGGTCTGTTAGAACCGGTGGCTTTTTTTATATCTTTTCTTATAATTATCGAAAGCCCTCTTTTTAGGTAGATTGTGGTGTTCTTTGGTAAGTAAAGGGTATCCTTAACTGGTAGGAGAATATGAAAGAAAAGAACGTGGTGGGTTACTCCTTTTTGCAGTTTGAAAATCTTTCTTCTTTCCCCGCTCTTGAGCATTTTATCACAACCCGTCATCCTCTTCTTGATTTAAGTCAGGAAGAAGGAAGGAAGAGGTTAGAGTGTATTTTAGGGGAAAGGGATATTTTTACTGTGAAACAGGTACACGGAGCACAATGGGTGGTGGTGGAAGAACATTCTTTCCCTTCTTCTTTTGAGGAAACTCAAGCTGATGCCCTTCTCACTCAAAGAAAAGGTGTGTATCTGGGAGTGAAGGTAGCCGATTGTCTCCCGGTGATTTTCTTCGATCCAGAAAGAGAAGCTCTGGCCCTTTTGCATGCCGGATGGAGAGGAATAATACAGGGAATTCACCTTCGGGTAGCTCAAGCAATGAAAAACCTCTTTTCTTCCTCCTATTCTCAACTGGTGGTGGGAATAGGGCCAGGTATTGGAAAATGCTGCTTCTCGGTGGGGGAAGAAGTTGCGGAGCTTTTTGAGCAAAGGGAACGAAGAGGGGGAAATGTGGATAGAAAAGAAGGGAGATTTTTGATAAACTTAAAAGGCTTTCTCTTTGACGAATTAGTAGACCAGGGATTTGACCCTCACAAAGTAGAAGTGGCTCCTCATTGTACCTTTTGTGAGAAGGAGCTCTTTTATTCCCATCGGAGAGAAGGAGAGGGAGCGGGAAGATTTATGCTTCTTGCTTCTTTAAAAGAAGGATGGTGATGAATTTGGAAGAAGGGATTGTAGCTCGTCATCTACTGGTAGAAATCATTGGCTCGGCTTCTTTGAACGAAAAAGAGACCATGGAGAAATTTTTACAAGATCTTGCCCAGGTCTATGGCAGTGAAATTTTAGCTCTTCAAGTCTATCAGTTTCAGCCTTTTGGGTTGAGCGCTCTTCTCGTTATGCCTGAATCTCATGTGGCTGTCCATACCTGGCCTGAACATGGCTACGCTGCTTTAGATGTTTTTCTCAAAGTGGATTTAGAACCTCAGGAAAGCATTCCTTTGATTGAGCGATATTTTGCTCCACAGGATGTAAAAATAAGAGAATTAGAGAGGGGAGTGAAAAAGAAAAATGGAACTCTGGTACATCCAGGATTACATCAATGAATACAAAATGGGGCTTAAAGTAAAGGAGACTATTTTTCAAGGGAAAACCCGCTTTCAGGAAATTACTATTTTGGATACCTATCTCTATGGGCGGGTTTTGCTACTGGACGGGATAGCCCAGCTAAGTGAAAAAGATGAGTTTATGTATCATGAGATGTTGGTTCATGTTCCTATGTTTTCTCATCCTAATCCCGAAAAAGTGCTTATAATCGGGGGAGGAGATGGAGGGGCTTCTCGAGAAGTACTGAAACACCCGGTAAAAGAGGTAACCCTTGTGGATATTGATGAAGGGGTGATCGAAGTTTGTCAGAGATACTTTTCCCAGCTGGGAAGATGGGATGACCCTCGTCTTACGGTTTTAATTGAAGATGCGTGTCAATACATTTCTTCTACTTCAGAAGTTTTTGATGTCATTATCATGGATTCTACTGACCCTCTTCCCCATGGGGTGGCAGAGCCTCTTTTCAGTCCGGAATTTTTTGAGCAAGCTTTCCACCATCTTTCTCCTCAGGGGATAATGGTTTCCCAGATGGAACCACCCTTTTTCGATGTAGATAGGGTAAAAAAATTATGGGAAGGCTTTAACGTTTTCCCCATAGTAAAACTTTACTGGGGATTGGTTCCCACCTATCCCGGGGGGATCTGGAGCTATGTCATTGCTTCTAAATCTCAAGATCCCCGGCGACAGGAAAGAGTTCCTGATTTTCCCACTCGTTATTATTCACCCGCTATTCATCAGGCTGCTTTTGTTTTGCCCTCTTTTTTAGAGGAAATGCTGGAAAATCAGAAAAGAGATGAAGAAAACTTTAGCTAAAGTGGCCACTCTTTACCTCCTCGAGCAAGCAGGGAGCGTTGGTGATAGTAAAGGCCCTCTATTTCTGCCAGCTGAGAAAATTGCTCCCAGGGTAGAGTCTCGTCATCTTGAGGGAAAATAAAGGAGGAGAATTTACCAAAATCTCTCACTGATAAAGGAGAAGAAAAAGCTGCTCCCTTATCAGTCGGGAGCACATGGTTTGGCCCGTAACCATAGTCACCTAAAGCTACCGGTGCCTGAGGCCCTAAAAATAAGGCACCGGCATTTTTTATTTTTAACCAGTCTTTTTCCGGATTCTCAGTTATGATCTGTAAGTGTTCGGGAGCGAGAAAATTGACTGCCTCCCAGGCTTTTTCTTTGTTTTCTACCTGATATAAATAAATGGGAATTTCTCGAGAAAAAGAAAGAGGTTGATTTTGTAACTCTCTTTCTAAATATCTTTTAGTTTCTAACAGTATTCCCTCATCAGGGGAGAGGAGAATACTTAAAGAGAGGGGGTCATGCTCTGCCTGAGCCAAAAGATCCAGTGCCAGCCAGTGAGGCGAGGCGGTCTTGTCGGCTACAATTACTACCTCTGATGGCCCGGCTAAAGAATCAATACCCACTACTCCCTGGAGGAGTTTTTTAGCCGCGGTAACATAAATATTACCCGGACCCACTATTTTATCTACCGCCGGCAGAGAAGAAGTGCCAAAACAAGCACCGGCAACGGCCTGCGCTCCTCCTACTCGATAAACTTTTTTTACTCCCAGAAAGAAGGCTGCGGCTAAAATCTCTTGTTTGACTTTCCCCTGGGCATCAGGAGGAGTGAGAACTATGATTTCCTCCACTCCCGCTATCTGAGCAGGAATAACGGTCATAAGAAGAGAAGAAGGATAAGGAAATCTCCCTCCCGGTACATAACAAGCTACTGAATGCAGGGGTCTCCACCTTTCTCCCCAGAGAGATGCGGAATGCTCTCCCCACCAGGAGAAAGGTTTTTGCCTTTCGTGAAAGCTTCTCACCCTTTTTTCTATATCAGAAATAATTTTCTGGAAACTTTTATCCATTTCTTCCCAGCTATTTTGGAGCTCCTTTTCTTCTATGAGCCATTTTTTTATATCGCAACCATCAAATTTTTTGGTATAGTAGTGAAGAGCCCCGTCCCCTTCTTCCATCACTTTCTCTACAATTTCTCTTACTTCTTCTTCCACCTTTTTTAGTTTTTTATAGAGTAATTGGCGGCTTAACTGAAGGCTCTGAGACAGTTCTTCCTGGTCAGGAAGAGGCTTTATAACTATGGGCACTTTGGGCATATTAAATCACTCCCTTCAGTTCTTTTACTAAAAGATAAATTTCCTTAGAGTGAGTTTTAATGCTTACGGGGTTAGCCACCAATCTACCCGAGATGGGAGCGATTTCCTCCACCACCTGCAAGCGGTTTTCTCGCAGGGTTTTCCCGGTAGAGACTAAATCCACAATAGCATCAGCTAAACCTATGGGGGGAGCTAACTCGATTGAGCCATACAAAAAAACTATGTTAGCGGTTATGCCTCTCTCCTGAAGATATCGACGGGTGAAGTTAGGATAGGTAGTGGCAATACGCAGGGCCTCTTTTTCTAATAGTTCCTCTCGGGAAGTAGATAGGGGAGCAGCTAAAACCATAGTACATTTCCCGATAGGAAGCTCTAATAATTCGTAAACTTCATTTTCTCTCTCCAAAAGAATATCTTTCCCCACTATTCCAATATCTGCTGCCCCAAACTCCACATAAGTAGAGGAGTCTTTGGGGTGAGAAAAAATGATACGCCAGGGCAAATCTTCTTGCTCTACCACCAACCGTCGGGAATTAACAAAATCAAGGGGTGGACACTGGGGTAAGCGAGAAAGAAGCGCTAAAGATTCCTCTTTCATTCTGCCGGTAGGTATAGATATGGTTAACTTTCCCATGACTTAAACCTCTCCTGGATAAGTGTTTTAATTTTTTCTTCATCCTTTCCCTGGTAAATAAGCTCTTTTCCCTGTAAAACCTGGATGTCTTCTCCTTTTTGCTCTTCTATGATTATGGGAATTCCCTCTTCTCTCATTTTTTCTGCCAGGGCAAAAATTGAAGAGCGAAAGACAGGAGGATAAGCTATGCTAATGAAGGGAGGGCGGTCTTTTTTAATGCTTTCTTTTTGCACCTCCATCAATCGCTCCAAAAACAGGGCAAATCCGCAGGCTGGCAAACTACTTCCCGATTTTTCTAAAAGTTCATCATATCTTCCTCCCGCTAAAAGTGGATACCCTAACCGGGGAGAAAAACCTTCAAATACTACTCCGGTATAATAATCAAAGTCTCTTATAAGCCCTAAATTAATAAAGGCATGCTTCTCGAGGTGAAAATCGCTGATGATGTCCCATATCTCTCCCAGATAGTTTAGAGTATCAATTAAGGGAGGACTGAGAGGGTAGTTTTTTTTCGTTTTTTCTAAGATCTCTCTTTTTCCTCGTAAAAAAGGAAGATGGAGAAGAAAAGGAAAAAGAGGGTGGGAAGAGATAGAAGTAAATTTTTCCAGAGCTACAAAATCCTTTTTCTTGAGCAAACTTTTTAAAGAGAGTTTCTCTGAGGGAGAAAGAGGAAAAGAAGATAGTACTCCCTGGAATATACCAACATGACCGATATCCAGCATAAAATCTTCTATCCCCAATTCCTGAAGAGCCAAAAGAGCCGAGAGAGCAAGAGCAATGATTTCGGCATCGGTATCTACGCCGTTTTTGCCTAAACTCTCTAAGCCCAGCTGAGTAAGCTCATCTTCTACCCGCAGAGGTGAAGAGGGATAGCGAAATATTTTCCCTACATAGTAAACCCGGTGAGGAGCAGTTTCTCTCATCTCTTTTTTGCTGTACATCCGCATTATGGAGGTGGTGAACTCAGGACGGAGAGAGACTAACTTTCCATTTCGGTCTACAAATTTGTACACCCTTTCTTTGGCTTCATCTCCCAAGGTGTTTTCCAGGGTAGAATAATATTCTATGGTAGGAGGCTCCACTTCTTCGTATCCCCATTTCTCAAAAAGATTGCGCAGGACAAACTCCATCTCCCGCTTTCTTTTTACCTCCCGGGGGTAAGAATCTTTCATACCTAAAACTAATTCCAAGCCATTATCTCCTCTCATTGAAGAATTGTTTAAACTATTTTAGCAAAATAATGGTAAAGAATCATATTATATATGTGATGAAAGAAAATTTTGATTGGTTACACCCCCGGTTTTTCTGTTTCCCCATTTTTTCCTTATTTTATAGTGACATTATTTTTTGATGTTTTTATAGTTTTCTATTTATATTAAGCATTGTCTATAGTTATGATGTATTCAAGGTAGCCTATGCTCCCCCCTCAAGGAGTTCATAAAGGAAGCGACCTTGCTCATCGGGGAGGTTCTCTGCTTTTACCCGCATCATCAAAAAAACACCAACCTCGCTATCGCGTTCATGGTCACATTCATATTTATGATCGTAACCAAAATCGAGAAGGGCAGCTTTTTAACATCCGGGCTATCAACTGTTACAACTATTGCATCCGAGATAAACCCCTCTGACTCTGAAGCCAGAAGATAGTAACCAGCTCTCTACCCACTCAATCAGGGAAGACGATATACCTCAAAAAATGCAGTGAACCAGAAGAAGAGGTAAGAAAAATATATCAGGCATTACACTATAGAGATAGAGCATTCTGGCAGAAAACATCCGTGTTAC